>JALVQQ010000102.1 GCA_027025395.1 Deltaproteobacteria bacterium
TGCGCCACTTTACTCTCCTGCCCGAAGGCTGGATTTCTCGTTCGACTTGCATGTGTTAGGCACGCCGCCAGCGTTCATTCTGAGCCAGGATCAAACCCTCAAGTTTAATCTGGGAACCGTGTTGTTATACACGGTGAATTTAGCTGTGTTTGTTACCTGTCTGACACTATTCAGTTTTCAAAGATCGGCTCTTCATGCTCCGGAGATTCCTCCGTGAGCATCAGATAAGCTAACCACTGTTTGCCTATCCGTCAAGGCTTTTTTTTCGTCCGCCAAAACTTGCTTGAAATCAGTTACTAGCAAGCCGGATCTAGGCTGTTTTCACCTTCCGGCCAGACTCACCGATTTTAGCACCCCTGTTCAGCGGGATCGTTATATACACTGCTATTTCTGGCGATGCAAGAAAAAAATTTCTGCCTTTGGCTTTTCGGCACAGCCTGCTTTTCAACATGAATCAGCCCATCTTCACCTGGGCCTCAGTGAGGCCGTCCCGAACGCTCCCCGCCTAACGAGCCCTGCCTATATATCCTGCTTCGCTTTTTGATGCAAGCCCCAAAAAAAAATTTTTTAACCTTCTTTCTCCTTCGCCCTGTAACCGCATTTCTTGTTTGGACATTTCAGATACTTAACTCCGGCATCCTCTTTTACCAGCAGAAGCATCTCGGAGCCGCAACCTGGACACTTCTGCTTGACCGGCTTATCCCATGAAGCATATTTGCATTCAGGATACCTGTTGCATCCATAAAACACCTTCCCCCGCCTGCTGCTCTTCTGAATGATATCACCGTTGCACCCTGGCTCCGGACACTTTACACCGGTTGGCACGGGCATCGTATTCCGACAGCCCGGATAACCTGAACAGGCAAGAAATTCACCGTACCTGCCCTTTTTAAGCACCATTGGGCTTCCGCACTTTTCACAGACAAAGCCCGTTTCCACATTCCGCCTCTCGACTATTTTGATCTCCCCTGATTCATCCCTGGTAAAATCCCTGGTATTTCTGCACTCAGGATAGCCGGAACAGGCCAGAAACTCACCTGCACGGCCATACTTGATAACCATTTCCCTGCCGCATTTTTCACATTTCAATCCGGAAGGCACCCCCGTGGACTTTACAGATTTCATCTCCTTTTTTGCGGTGGCAAGACGCTGGGAAAACAGCTTATAAAATCTGCGAAGCACCTCGGTCCACGAAATCTGCCCCTCTTCAATACCATCCAGTTCCTTCTCAAGGGCAGCGGTGAAATGGGCGTCCAGTATTTCAGGAAAATGCTCTGTGAGAAGATCCGTAACGAGAAATCCGAGTTCAGTCGGATAGAAACGTTTTTTCTCAAGTTTCACATAGTCCTTGTCCTGAATGGTGGAAAGAATCGTGGCGTATGTGCTGGGGCGGCCTATGCCCTTCTCCTCCAGGGCCTTGATAAGGCTGGCCTCCGAAAACCGCGGCGGCGGCTGGGTAAAATGCTGTTTTGGATCCAGTCTGCGTAGTTTCAGCCTGTCTCCAGGCCTTACGTCAGGCAACCTGCCCTCATCTTCTCTTTCAGCCGCATCCTTTGCGGATTTCGACGCGGCCAAATCCTCATAAAGCTCGGTGAACCCCTTAAACTTCATAATGGTGCCCGTAGCACGCAACTGATACTCCCCGGCTTCTATTACAATAGTAGTCTGATCCATCACCGCGGGAGCCATCTGTGAGGCCACAAAACGAGTCCATATAAGTCTGTACAGTCTGGCCGCATCCGGCTCAAGAAAGGACGCCATATCGTCAGGATGCCGCATTACCGAGGTAGGTCTTATGGCCTCGTGCGCATCCTGGGCGGATTTACCCTTTTTGTAAACAGGTATCCTGGACGGCAGATAATCCTTCCCGAACCTCTTTTCAATATAAACGCGGGCTTCCTTGGCAGCCTCGGATGCGATACGCGTTGAATCGGTTCGCATATAGGTGATAAGTCCCACAGGCCCTTCGCTTCCAAGCTCCACCCCTTCGTAAAGCTTCTGGGCAAGCATCATTGTCTTTTTTGCGGAAAACCCGAGACGCCTTGCAGCATCCTGCTGCATTGTACTGGTAATAAACGGGGGATAGGGATTACGCTTTTTCTGACGCCTTTTAACATCCCTTACCCTGAACTGGGCCTGCTCCAGCTCCTTTACAACGGATGACGCCTGGTCAGCATCGGAAATCTTCAATTTTTTTCCTCTCAATGCTGCGACTGCCGCCTTGAAAGGTGGCGGGACTTCTCCCTCCAACTCTGCATTTACAGACCAGTACTCCTCGGGTACAAATGCCTGGATCTCGCGCTCCCTGTCACATATCAACCTGACCGCCACGGACTGAACCCTTCCCGCCGACAGCCCCCTCCTCACTTTATCCCACAGCAGCGGAGAAATTTCATATCCCACCAGCCGGTCAAGAATTCTTCTTGCCTGCTGAGACTCGAACCGGTTGTGGTCCAGATCAACCGGTTTCGTGATTGCATCCCTGATGGCGGGAGCCGTGAGTTCATGAAAAAGAACACGGTGAAACCGCCTCGTTCTGTTCCTGGGCGGTTTCAACTCCTGTGCAATATGCCATGCTATGGCCTCACCCTCACGATCCGGATCAGGCGCCAGGAAAACATCTTCCACCTTGTTGGCTGCCGCCTTGAGCTCCTTGATAACCTTTCCCTTGCCCCGAATAACCTCGTACTCCGGTTTGAAGCCGTGTTCCTTGTCCACTCCGAGACGCTTGCGCGGAAGATCCTTTATGTGGCCTACCGATGCCTTTACATCATAATCCCTGCCAAGATACTTCTTCAGGGTTCGCACCTTGGTCGGGGACTCAACTATCACAAGACCTTTTTTCATATCTCAAGCTTTCCATTCACCTTTTCAAGTGTAAAATCTGCACCCAGGCTGCTGCCACCAGCCCGTTTTTTCATGCACGCTGGTATCTCTGGCCTGGCAGGGCCTGCACAAGACCCTTTAGCTCCATATGCAGCAAGACTACCAAGGCGTCAGCAGCCGGAATGCCGCAACTTGCGGCCAGCTCATCAACATGGCGTGGATAATGCTCCAGCTCCTTCCACATACGCCTGGCCCGCCCTTCAAGTCCTGCGGGAATTCCGCATTCTCCATCATGCCTTTTATCATTGTCATCCCGTCCTGACCCGACTGCAATGCCCTGCCCCCCATCCAGTGCGGGCCTGACAACGGAAACTATATCTCCTGCATCGGTTACCAACGCCGCCCCCTGCTTGATCAACCAGTGCGTGCCGGCGCTCTTTCCGGAAAATATGCTGCCAGGTACCGCCATAACTTCCCTGCCCTGTTCAAGTGCCAGCGAAGCGGTAATAAGCGAGCCGCTCCTCCTCCCCGCCTCTACAACCACCACTGCTTCAGACAGGCCGCTAATTATCCTGTTACGCCTGGGGAAATTGCCAGGCTCAGGACGGGTGCCAGGAGGATATTCGGAAATTACTGCGCCATTGTTGACAATGCTGGCAGCCAGCTTGCGGTTGCGTGCCGGATAGACATTCTCAATGCCAGTTCCCATAACAGCCACGGTGCTTCCACCAGCCCCGACGCACGCGGAATGGGCGGCAGCGTCAATGCCAAGGGCAAGTCCGGAAACAACACTCACCCCGCTGGCGGCGAGTCCTGCCGCAATAAATTCCGCAGCCTTTTTCCCATAAGAGGAAGCCGCTCTTGAGCCTACCACCGCCACCGAAAGGGCTGACAGCGCATCCCGACTGCCCATGCCGTAGAGCAACGCCGGGGGATCAGGAATCGACGCAAGGC
This sequence comes from Deltaproteobacteria bacterium, assembly GCA_027025395.1. Classification (GTDB taxonomy): domain Bacteria; phylum Desulfobacterota; class Dissulfuribacteria; order Dissulfuribacterales; family QOAL01; genus S144-17. The sequence goes on from JALVQQ010000102.1 coordinate 3,781, forward strand.
GCGAGGGATAATCCTCATCTGTAAACTTCATCAGCCAGCCACCGCAACGGGCAACAGTCTGAAGACAGCGTTCCGCCGCCGCGTTATCCGGCCCCCGGACAAGCGAAGCAAGGGCCGTGGACGACACTCCCTCTACTGCGCGCCAGCTTCGTCTGTTCCCGTTCCAGACAGCAGATGCAGAGCCGAACCCGCGAACAAGCCTTGTCAAGGTGGCTCTTCCAATCCCTGGCGCCAGGGCAAGGGCAAGCCATGAGACGTTTTCAGCGGTTTGCAGATCAGCGCCCAATCAATCCCCCCAAATTACAGAATGCAAACAGATAAAGATAAATCACGCGGAAAAATGCCCTGCAATAATATGGACTCTTTGCCTGTTAGTCAAATACATAATATAATAGGTTTTCATAATTATGGACGAACAGTGCTACAAAAATGAACTTCAGGCGTTTTCGGATTTCCTGTTCGCCGAACGCAATGCATCGCCGCATACAGCAGACGGGTATCTGCGGGACATCAAGGCCTTTCTGCAGGATACCGGGGCTGCGAATCTGCAGGAAATAAAACTTGTGCATATACGCGGATGGCTTGCCGCACTGCGCAAAAAAGGAATGGCAAGGACAACCCTGAGAAGAAAACTGTCATCCCTTAATGCATTTTTCAGATTTCTGCAGAGGGAGGACATATTGGCCATCAACCCTGCGGAGGGCATCCAGTCCCCCCGGGCCAGCCAGGAACTGCCTCCCTATCTTTCCGTGGAGCAGGCAATGGAAATGGTCAGCCTAAAGACCTCGGATGATTTCTTTTCCGTACGGGACAGGGCCATTCTGGAACTCCTATACAGCTCTGGAATAAGGGTAAGTGAACTTTCAGGCCTTGACACCGATGACATTTCCTTTTCACCGGAGATGATCAAGGTAAAGGGCAAGGGCAGCAAGGAGAGAATCGTGCCTTTTGGCATACATGCGTGCGAGGCAGTAAAAAACTACTTGCCCCTGAGGGATGCAACGCTTAGAAAGAGAAGGCTCAATGGCGTAAAAGCCCTGTTCATCAACCGGCTTGGCTCCAGGCTGAGTTCAAGGGGGATACAGCGGATAGTGGAAAAGCGACGCCTGCAAACAGGGATACCGGCACAGGTTACCCCTCATGCCTTCAGGCACTCCATGGCCACGCACCTGCTTGAAGCAGGCGCTGACCTGCGCTCAATACAGGAACTCCTGGGCCATGCAAGCCTTGCCACAACCCAGAAATATACTCATCTTGAACTGAGCAGGCTGATGGATGCATATCTTGCCGCGCATCCCCGGGCAAGAAAAAAATGAGATTAACAGGGAAACAGGCCCTCAGGTCTCCACAGGACATAATGCAATGACCAGAACAGACGGAAAAGCAGTTCGCAGCACCACGGTGATTGCCGTACGGCATAAAGGCAGGGTTGTGCTGGCCGCAGACGGCCAGGTGACGCTGGGCAACACCGTAATGAAACACAACGCCCGCAAACTGAGAAAGCTGTACAACAACAGGGTTATTACAGGATTTGCAGGCGCCACTGCCGATGCATTCACCCTGTTTGAAAAGCTCGAATCTCACCTTGAAGCCTGCAACGGCAACCTGGTGCGTGCAGCAGTTGAGCTTGCAAAGGAGTGGCGCACGGACAAGTTCCTGCGGCGCCTTGAAGCCATGCTGGTCGCCTGTGACCGGAATCACAGCCTGCTGATATCAGGCTCGGGAGATGTTATTGAACCGGAAAAGGGGATACTCGCCATTGGCTCGGGAGGGCCCTATGCACAGTCGGCGGCAACGGCCCTTGTGGAACACAGCGCCCTTGACGCCAGGGGCATAGCTGAAGAATCCCTGAAAATAGCCGCATCCATCTGTATATATACCAACGATAACATCATGATCGAAGAGCTGAAGTAAATTCTACACGGCAATAACGGCCACAAACCCTGCTGTTGCTCCCGTATCTGCTTACAGGATGCCGCAAATCAAGACAGGAGGATACAGCGCACATCTCCCTGTGCTGCAGGCGCCCGGCAGCGCAACAGCAGGTGCACCTGCAAAAAGATGCGGGGTGAATCCTTAACAGGCGGCCAACTCCCTCAGCCGCCTGACTTCACAATCACGGGCCGTTGCCGCCTTGGACTTTCTTTCAGTTTGCAGAAACCGGAACAAGCAAGAGATAAAGGGAATATCGGAAATGCAGACCCTAACCCCCAGAGAAATAACAGAAGAGCTTAACAAATATATCATTGGTCAGGACAAGGCCAAGAAATCAGTAGCCATTGCGCTCAGGAACCGGTGGCGCAGGCAGCAGGTACCCGAGGCCCTGCGCGATGAGATAGCACCCAAAAACATAATAATGATTGGCTCCACCGGTGTCGGCAAGACTGAAATAGCCCGCAGGCTCGCAAGGCTCGCCCGTTCCCCCTTTCTGAAAATAGAAGCCAGCAAGTTTACAGAGGTGGGCTATGTTGGTCGTGACGTAGAATCAATGATACGCGACCTCACCCACCTTGCAGTGGACATGGTAAAGGCAGAGGAGAAGGAAAAGGTAGAGGCCCAGGCCAGGGAACAGGCCGAGGAACGGCTGCTGGACCTGCTGGTGCCAAGAAACTCCTTGCCTTCGGCCCTTGACGAAACCGTCCCGGAGGATTCCACCAGGGAAAAATTCAGACAAATGCTCAGGGACGGCAAGCTTGAAGAGCGTTTTGTGGAACTGGAGGTTGCCCAGAACCCTTCCGGACCAATGGTGGAAGTTTTCTCCGCCGCCGGCATGGAGGAGATGCAGCACAACATCCAGGATATGCTTTCAAACATATTCCCTCGCAAGAAGAAAAGACGCCGTGTAACAGTAGCCGAGGCACGCAAAATACTGGAACAGGAAGCGGCGGGAAGACTCATCGACATGGACAAGGTAACCACCAAGGCCATCGCCAGGGTTGAACAGTCAGGCATTATCTTCCTGGACGAGATAGACAAGGTAGCGGCAAAGGGAAGCGGTTCAGGCCCTGACGTATCCCGTGAGGGTGTCCAGCGGGACCTGCTTCCCATAGTTGAAGGCACATCGGTCCACACCAAGTACGGAATCGTCAGGACTGACCATATACTGTTTATTGCAAGCGGGGCCTTTCATGTTGCCAAGCCTTCTGATCTGCTGCCCGAGCTCCAGGGCCGATTTCCAATAAGGGTTGAACTGGACTCCCTTACCAGGGATGACTTCGCCAGGATACTGACCGAACCCCAGAATGCGCTGGTAACCCAGTACAAGGCCCTCCTGGCCACCGAAAATATAACTCTGATATTCGAGGAGGAGGCCATTGACGAGATAGCCGGCATTGCATTTGAGGTAAACCAGAAAACCGAAAACATCGGCGCGCGCCGTCTCCACACAGTAATGGAAAAACTTCTTGAGGAGATCTCCTTTGAGGCCCCGGACGTGGCGCCGCAGGAGATCCGCATCACCGCGCAATATGTAAGAAAGAACCTCGAAGAGATAATGAAGGATCAGGATCTAAGCAGATTTATACTTTAAGCAGAAACGGATGCAGTCAAATCCAACCCGGGGAGCAGACAACATAATGGACAATGAATCACGGGCTCGGGTTCTTATAGAAGCCCTTCCCTATTTCAAGAAATTTGCAGGCAAGGTGGTGGTCATCAAGTACGGCGGACACGCCATGGTTGACCAGCAGCTCAAGGAACAGTTCGCACTTGACATAATACTCATGAAGCATGTGGGCATTTTCCCGGTAATAGTCCATGGCGGAGGCCCCCAGATCAGCCAGACCATGGAAAGGATGGGTATAAAGGCCACATTCATCGAGGGGCAGAGAGTAACAGACGCCGAAACCATGAATGTTGTGGAGATGGTGCTGGTTGGCACTGTCAACAAGCAGATCGTGGGACTGATCAACCAGCATGGCGGACGCGCCGTGGGACTCTCGGGACGGGACGGTGACCTTATCCAGGCCGAACAGATGAAACTTTACAGATATTCGGGCAAGGATCGTCCCACCGAGATCATTGACATAGGCAGGGTGGGAAAGGTTCGAAGGGTAAATACCGGCGTACTGACGGCGCTTGACGACCGCGACTTCATCCCTGTCATAGCCCCCGTGGGAGTTGGACCTGATGGTCAGGCCTACAATATAAATGCGGATCTTGTGGCCGGCGCGGTGGCAGGAGAACTGAAAGCCGAAAAACTCATACTCCTGACGGATGTTCCAGGCTTCATGGCGGTCCCGGAGGACGCGGAAAAGGGCGCGGAGCCTGTCCTGGTGCCATCCATGAACAGAGAGGAAGCCAGGCGTGTAATCGAAAACGGAACCGCCACGGGAGGAATGATTCCGAAACTCAAATCTTGCATCAAGGCGCTCGACCAGGGCGCCGCCAAGGCCCATATAGTTGACGGCAGAAAGGAGCATGCCATTTTGCTGGAGCTTTTTACCGACTCCGGAGTTGGAACGGAAATTGTTTCATGAGACAGCGGCTGCCGTGCAATCCAGAAGCAGCAAATTGCTGTCCTTGGCCATTACGACCGGCAGCGGCATATAAAAATTGCGGCTCACACCCCTTGAACTCACATGTTCTGCACATCAAATCCATGCCCTAACCCGCAGGAATTTAACAAGCAGGCACCACCTCTTTATGTTTATCCTTCCATGCGGCTGAGTATGTCGAGATTCAATATTCCCTGATTGTCCATCAGCCGCCTGGATGCAAGGATGGAGATGGACATCGATCCTATCGCATTGGCCGCGGCAATCATGAACATGACCACCATCTGGTACTTCACCGCATCCACGGGAGGAGAACCTGCAAGTATCTGTCCTGTCATCATGCCGGGCAGAGAAACAAGACCTGCAACGGACATGTTGTTGATAATGGGTATCATGCCGGTACGGACGGCCTCTCTCAGGGGAGCGGACAAAACCTCGGAACGTTTTGCGCCGAACACAAGCATAAGCTCAAGCTCATGGCGCCTTGCCGACATATACTCGAGGAACCGGTCAAGACACAGCGATATGCCGTTCAGGGAGTTGCCAAATATCATACCCAGCATGGGGATAACGTACTGGGGATCGTACCACGGCTCTGTCCCCACCACGGCCTGGGTCACCACTGTCCCCACGGTGAAGGCGGAAAATCCCATGGTAACAACAGTATCAACACGTATTCCGCCATACCTCCACCTGGAACGCCTGACCGCCTCCCTTCCGGCCATGAACAGCATCAAAAGCAGCCATAGCAGTACAGGCAGTGGATGATGCACGGCAAAAACCTTCTGGAGCACAAAGCCCACCATGCCCAGCTGCGCCACTGATCGAAATGCCGCAAAACCGAGGGATTTTTCAAGGCCAAGGTTGAGCTTAAGGGAGACCAGGCCGGCAGAGACGACAAGCAGCGATGCAACAAGCAGCTCAGAGGGCCCGAGGTATATTACTGTTTCATGCATTCTGAATCCTTATTGTGAATCATTCATACAGCAATCTGCCGTTTTGAATCCCGAGATGCAAGTCTGCCTCCGTGGCGCCTATCTTTTCATGCATCACACTTACCACTCCATGCCCCGGTGCATGTGCAAAAACAGCCAGCAATTTCATGCATGCTTCAGCAGTGGCCGCATCCAGCCCGGAGAGCGGTTCATCGGCCAGAATAACGTCCGGATTCCAGAGCAGCGCCCGCACAAGCGCAAGACGGTGTCTCTCCCCTCCAGACAGATGAGTCACGTCGCTGTCCATGTCAACATGAGAAAGGCCGGACAGCCCCATCAGCTCCCGGGCCCTGTCCGCATTGAAGCAGCGGTTCGAGGCATTTTCAAGGCTGTAGGGAAAATCAAGATTAAAACGGACGGTTCCGGACATTACAGGGGCATCCTGCATCATCAGCACAACCCGGCTTCTCCAGCATGGCAGATCTTCCTCTTCAAAACACCTGCCTCGCAGAATACGCCTGACCCCCCTGCCCTTCACAAGACCGGCTACCTGCTTGAGAAGGGTGGACTTGCCGCAACCAGATTCACCTGAAATAATTACAAGCGATGATTCAGGGAAGGAAAGCTCAGCTTCTGAAAAAAGCAGATTTCCATCTCCTCTTGCCGCGTGCAAGGGACCTGCAAAAAAAAACGGTTCCATTCAGACAAATTCTCCATACCTATCCCACTGCCAGACAGGACATCAGGCAGGGGGAGAACGAAAGATATTTCCGACAATAAAGGCAGGGCGCTTGCGGACAGCCTGGAAAATTCTTCCAATATACTCTCCAAGCAGCCCCAGTGCGAAAAACTGGGCACCCACAAAGAAAAACAGCGCTGCAAAGAGCGTGAAAACCCCCTGGGCTCCCCATCCGGGACCGAGCGCAATCCGCATGATTACAAGCAGGGCGGCCAGCAGGATTCCGGTAACTGCCAGGCCGGAGCCGACAAGGAAAAGGATGCGAAGCGGCCACATTGAAAAACCGGTCATCAGATCCAGCTGCAGGCTGAAAAGTTTAAGAATGGAGTACTTTGACCGGCCTGCCGCCCTGTCTTCGTGCCTTACCGGAATCTCAACAGGATTTCCGGCAAAGAAGGTGGCAAGCGCCGGGATAAAGGTGCGGTATTCAGGATTTGCCAGTATGCCCTGCACCACGGCCCGGCTGTACCCCCTTAACATGCAGCCGAAATCCCTCAGTTTTATGCCTGAAATGCGTGTTATGATCCTGTTGGTCAAACGGGATGCCCATTTACGGAATGCCGTATCGTGCCTTGCAACCCTGTACGTACCCACAAGATCATGACCTTTTTGAAAACAGTCAATAATGGCCGGAATCTCTTCAGGCGGATTCTGCAGGTCCGCATCCATTGTGATAATCCACCTGCCGCGACTGACTGAAAAACCGGCCATGACCGCGGCATGCTGCCCGAAGTTCCGCGCCAGTTCCACCACCACCGTTCCTTTACGCCTGCCTGCCTCTGCCAAAAGAAGCTCTGCCGTTGCATCCGAGGAGCCATCATTTACACAAACCACCTCCCATGAAACATCAACCTCATCAAGAACCGCAAACAGCCGCCTGAACAGAGGCTGTATATTCTCCTCCTCGTTATACATGGGGATTACCACAGAAAGCCAAGGCCCCTTGCCATCATAAATACCGTTATCAGCATTATCATGGCGGGACTCTCCCGGGCAGGTGGTGCATTCCCGCTCAATTTCCTGTATCATGGCAGCAAGTCTCCACTGGGTTAAACCCTGAATCAACCCTTCAAACCCGAGATTAACAAAACTTCAATAATTTCCTCTTGAGGACTGACTCCTATCATATTTCATCTGCTTATGAAACCCGCATATCTCAAACTGTCAGAAAGCGGCGAGCTGGAAAGACGCGCGGATGCAGCCTTCGATCTGCTTGAACCATGCAGGCTCTGCCCGGAAAGATGCGGGGCGAAACGGAAATCCGGCGAAAAGGGAAGATGCGGTGCGTCCTCACAGGCCATTGTCGCTGACCATGCCCCACATTTTGGCGAAGAGCCTCCCCTGAGTGGCACCGGCGGCTCCGGCACGGTCTTCTTTTCGGGATGTAACATGCACTGCATCTACTGCCAGAATTTTGAAATAAGCCAGATGACCCCGGGCATGCCGGTTACGCCGGAGATGCTGGCTTTCATGTTTCTGATGCTGCAGGAACAGGGCTGCCACAACATAAACCTCGTCACCCCCTCACACGTTGTCCCCATGATACTGTTGGGCATCGCCAGGGCCGCAGACGAAGGACTCCATATACCAATTGTATACAACTCCGGCGGATATGACTCAATCGAAATCCTGCAGCTGCTTGATGGAATAGTTGATATCTATCTGCCTGACCTGAAATACATGGATGAGGATACCGGGCTCAGACTCTCCGGCGTAAAAAATTACCCGCAAACTGCCCAAAATGCCATACGGGAGATGCATCGCCAGACTGGGCCGCTGCAGCTTGATTCAAGAGGCATTGCGACAAGAGGCGTGCTTGTCCGGCACCTTGTGCTGCCAGGCGGACTTGCCGGCACGGAAGAAGCAGTAAGGTTCATGGCTTCTGAACTCGGGCCCGGCACCTGGACAAACATCATGAGGCAGTACCGCCCCTGCTGGAAGGCTGTTGAAAATCCGGAACTCAACAGGAACATCACTGATGAAGAGTACCGCAAGGCGCTGCACCTGGCGGCAGAGGCTGGGCTTCACCTGTGCTGCTGACAGACGGCATCCCGGACGTCATTGTTTTTGAAAATATTTGAAAATTCCGAACAGTTTTCATATAACACCGGAAAAGGGGGGGGAATACCTTGAAGGCAAGTGTGGTCATTCCGGCATATAATGAAGAACAGGCCATTGCGGCCACCGTGAAAGAGATCAGGCGCCTCCACCCTGATTTTGAAGTAATCGTTGTTGACGACGGCAGCACTGACAGAACCGCAAGGGAAGCAGAAAAGGCCGGAGCGACAGTTATCAGGCATCCGTACAACATAGGAAACGGCGCTGCGGTAAAGCGGGGGATACGGGCGGCATCGGCCGATACCGTTGTCCTGATGGATGGCGATGGCCAGCATGACCCGGCGGATATTGAAAGGCTCCTTGCGGAATCCGACAAATATGACCTGGTCGTGGGAGCCAGGGGGCGCGGCTCCCAGGCATCCCTTGCAAGGCATATTGCAAACTGGTGCTACAATACCCTTGCAAGTTATATTGGCAAATTCCCGGTTAAGGACCTCACATCAGGCTTCAGGGTTTTTCATCGCAAGACGGTCCTGCGCTACATCTACCTGTTTCCCAACACGTTCTCATATCCGACCACAAGCACGCTTGCCTACCTTAGAAGCGGCCTCACCATTAAATATGTGCCTATCAAGGCGAGGCCGAGAAAGGGCAAGAGCAAAATCAGACTGTTGAGGGATGGCGCACGCTTTTTCATGATAATCATAAAAATTGCCACTATATTTTCACCGTTAAGGGTATTTGTACCCTTGAGCGCCTTTTTCTTTTTTCTCGCACTGGGCTACTATCTCTATACATATATAACGCAGCACCGTTTTACAAACATGTCGGCGCTGCTCTTCTGTGTTAGCGTAATGATCTTTCTCATGGGACTCATATCTGAACAGATTACCCAGATGCGATATGACAGGGTGGAGGACCGCCCATAGGGCCAATCAGTGACTGCCCACCAGCCTGTCCGCATGAACCTCCCATAACTGGAAGGAAGGTGTCCTCAATGCAACAGGCCTGAAATAGCCACCGGCGTTCAGGTGCAGCAAAAAAAGCTTGTTAAAAACCGATTTTTCAATGCTGTCCTCTTCTATCGCCCCGAACCCTGCCGGCACAAAAAGGTCAAAATTGTAATTTCCATCCTCCCTGAAAGCACGGCGGCGCAGTCTCCGTCCGTCGTGAACCGTCATGGCCCTGACCATGCCCAGCCTGTCCCCCACCTTTATAACGCCTTTATTAAAATCAACTGTTATTGCATTATTTGCATACAGATTTTCCGACTTCTCCATGATCCGGTAAAATGCCTTGTAAACAGGATGAATGCCATCGTGTTTTTCAATATCCCAGGACCCGAGCCAGAACCACCAGTAACTGGTCACGGTCAGGCGCCAGTCAAGAAACAGATATACGGGCCTGGCATCATCAGGAAAGAAGAATTCAAGCCAGTCCCTGACTGTCTTGCGGTTTCCAACAGGCAGCAACTCCGCATCCCTGATTATCTCCGGAGAGCCTTCGGGGCCTGATGCCATAATTCGCTTTATCAGTCTGAAACCCCTCGCCCTGTCACCGTTTACAGCCTTGTAAAATTCATGGATGCCCGAAAGCCCCTGCCTCACATAAAAACGCATGAAATTTGCCGCAAGACGGTAATTCCCCGTAGCCATGGGCAAACCATTGTAAACCGATCTTTCGGGATTATGTACCGCCCCGTCATTTATCGTCCCGCGCCCGGAAAAATAAATCATGGGATAACCATGATCCCACCATGCCCATATAACGGCATTCTCCGGAGTTTCTATCGAGGCGGCGACCATGCCGTCAACAAGATGGGGAGGCTCCTTGGGCCAGAAGGTTTTTGACATATCCTTTGAATATGCAGGCCATGCAAGAAAACCTACTATCAGGCACGCCACCACGGCCCGGTAGGGTATTCTATTTGCCCTCCACACCTCTGATACGAGAAAACCTATGCCAAGGGCGGAAACAGGGGCCAGGAAGATGAGAAACCGCTTGGCAAATATAAAGGACAGACAGGCAAGCAGAAGCGGAACGGAAAGGAACAGGGACTCCCTGGGCTTGCGGTAAAAAAGCGCCAGCAGGCCTATCCCCGCAAGGACAAAAGCAAACACGCTGTCAGTGGTCTTGGCTACAATTTCCTGAAAGGAGGGCCTTGCCTGTTCGGATATGGTGACTCCTATATTCGGAAAGTCAGGAGATGCCTCCTTTGAAATATAATGGAACTGCGCAATGATACTCTTAACAATCCTGACCGGCAGATCAAAGCCCTTCCATGCCAGAAGCCCGGTTACAAGGACCAGGGCCAGGGAAACAAAAATCATTCCCTCCCGTCCTTCAGGACGGTAGAAAAAGATTAGCGCCACCGCCAAGGGCAGAAGAGACACAACTGTCGCCACCTGGGGCGTCTGATCCCACCACCACAGGAACATTCCGTAAACAACCAGTCCGGCTGCCAGCCAGACGTACCTATCCCTGCCCGGCTGAACGCCGAATCTGAGGAAAAAAAACGCGGAGGCAGTTGCCCAGGTCACATTCATGCAGTCGGTATCAAACCACCCCAGGCTGCTCCTGTACACATAATAGTGTGACAGCAACCCCATGAGCGCGGCGGTGATCCCCATGACAGGGCCGCCATAGTACCTGCCAAGACCGTACAGCGGAAGCGCCAGCAGGATACCAAAAATGGCGGGCAGAACGGCCCCGATCCAGTTCATTGAAAATGGTGTGAGCTTCCCTGCCGCGGCTGCCACTACAGAGAGCAGGGGAGGCGGCTCGGGCCTTTCCGGATAGTCCGGCACCGCCCGCTTGTCATCCACATGAGTATAGGTGCCTTCAACCAGATCCCTGGCCAGTGTAAGATAGTAGTAACCGTCAAAGGTGGTAAGAAGTGGCTCGCCATTATACAGGGCGCGGGCTGGCTCTGCTTTCCAGTCCCTCAGATCCTCAAGGCGCACCAGCAGGCCTATGGCCATAACAAGCAACAAGGCCGCCGCCTCCAGCATACGCCTGTGAGAATTTAAAAAATCAAGCAGGAAATGACCCTTTCCGGCCTTGAGACCGCCATACGGCTCCTTGCGATTGTCAGCATCGGGACGGCTGCTGCCCGGCGTCATCTTGATTCCGTCCCTTCCGGCTCCCATCTTGCGCCTGACTCTTTTCTTTTTCACATCCGCCCTCCTTGATTTGCCCCTGCCTCAGCGGCATGGCAGAAAACATGTCCCCGCCATGCCAGGAAATATCTGTATGCCTTTTCTGCTTTTTGCAAAGGCCTGAACACCCTGGCCAGCAACATGGCTACCCGGGCAGTGTCCGTTCCAGTGACTAATGATGCCCCGTAAAGAGTATTGTGTCAAACCGCCACCTTCGGCGCCTCAGCCCCAGGGTTGCGGCCAGGCATGGCCTTTATCCGGCAACTCCACACTGAACCCTGGCGTACATGGCGGAAAACTCAAAGACAAAAAGCCGTTTTGACGTTTCCTGGCTGCTGGATTAATAAAATATGGCAGAGGGAAACATTAACGGCCATAACTGCCCGGCATGCGCACGAACCGGTTTTCTTCTGCCTGGACATACATATTCCGCAACCCGAAAAAACAGTGGCAGGCTGCTTTCAAAAAGGGCACGATGAAAATATCAATTATATGTGTCAGCACGGTTTGCGGCCGAATAGAACCGGAAGGCATTGGCAGCAGACACGACAGGAAATGGCTGGAGCAAATGCGCCAGCGTACAGGGGCAAGCCTGCTGGGGGCAGCAACCCTGCGTAACGGCAATCCTGAACTGCGGTGTCAGCACGGCGGAATTCCTGCTGAAAGAATAAGGGCGGTAATAACCTCTTCGGGCAGGGTGCCTGTACGGAAAAAAATCTTCCATAATGGCCCGTCACCCATACTTTTCACCTCTGCATCAGGGGCCCGCGCCATGCCCCGGAAACTTGGAGAAATCGCCAGGGTCGTTATCGTGCCTGAATATGAAAAAGGTGGGCTTTCGCTCAGGCATATTGCCCGACACCTTGAAGGCATGGGAGTAAAGCATCTCCTGATTGAGGGCGGAGGGCGGCTTAACTACTCTGCAATACAGCAGGGAGTAGCAAACGAGCTTCTGCTCACAATTGCCCCCAGGCTTTCAGGAGCGGAAGGAGCTGCATCGCTCATGACAGGACCGGAGGCTCTCGGAAATCCGTTTGTTGATCTGGAGCTTGCCGAATGCAAAAAAGATGAAGTAACCCAGGAACTGTTTTTAAGGTATATCATCAGACAGCGAAAATAATACCTTGCCCAAGCGTATCCTTGCAAAGGGTTCCCAGGGAAGGAGACAGATCCTGTCCCCGGGAATGGCAGCGCATCTGCCCCGCATTAACCACCACTTTTGGGGTCAACACGTTCCACGGCTTTTGGATTGCATGACATGGACAGACAGGAAATATCTATCTTGTACTCTGGAGGAAGGGACTCTGTTGCCCTCTATGTACTTGCATTTACGGGAAAGCACCCTGCGTTTCCCAGGTGCAGGCGCATTCACCTGCTTCACATGCTCAATGGAATGAGCAGGTTTCATGACTACCCGCGCCGCAGATTTGAGGATGTTGCTGACATTCTGAAAAAACAGCAGCCATTTTCACCAGGCATGTCGGACAATATTCCTGAAAACGCCTACGTTGAACTTGACTGCGGACGACTGTGGCAGGAGCTATGGCTTGACAGGTATGAAGAGCTTATGCCCCGCTTCAACGGGAAAAACATGGTCTGTGTCGCGTGCAAGCTTGCAATGCACACCAGGGCGATTATTTACTGCCTCCGCCACCTTGTGCCGCAGATATTTGCCGGCTATGCATCAAGACAAAGCTGCTACCCTGAACAGCGGCCAGTGTTCATGGACAGGGTTGCCGCACTCTCGGCCTGGTTTGGCATAGATACTCTTTACCCGCTTTATGATGAATTTGATTCGGAAGAG
>JALVQQ010000103.1 GCA_027025395.1 Deltaproteobacteria bacterium
GTTTTCATCAAAGGCATAGGATTTTGCAGCCAGATACTCATGGAATGATTTATGAACAAATTGGAGTCTGTCATCAGTCTCGGAAGCTCCAACTATGATATTGCTCCTGTTTTCAAGAAACCAGCTCACCGCATCTGTATTCATGGACTGGCCGTAAATCTGGGCAAAATGGCCGGCAACCAAGGTTTTGCTGAAGGTAATATTCTCTTTATCTTTATTAATCCCTTTTGCCTCGGCATCGTAATAGCTTTCCAGGGCAATTCCAGACAAGCCTTCCCGCAGATCCTCGATAAATCCATCCTGGTATGCCATGGCCTGCAGGACTTCCTGTTCTTTAGGGTCCAATGATTCCATATAATCCAGAAGATTACGATGCCAACGTTGCAGGAGCAGCCTGACGGCACGGTCATAGAGGTCTGCTCTTGACTCGGGTAGTCGATAATTCCCTGAATCAACAAGCAGCATCAGGGTAAGGAGCATGGGAGTATGGGTCAGCTCCTGCAGAGAACGCCGGTCTCGAATTTGAGAAATCAATGAGCGGGAGCGTTTCGAGTAGTCAGGATCATCAGGATTGGCGCAGGATTTGGCAGCCTTTTTTCGGTACCAGTGGAAAATGAAATTTTCAGCCTGGGGTAGGTCCATGGGCTGCAGCTCCAGACGGACAAATCCCTGAGGGCGATAAGGCCGCCCGCCTTTCCCTGTCAAGCCGGGTGGACGACTGGTGAGGATAAGCAGCGTTTCGCTGCCCTCATGGAGACATTCGAGAAAGGTTTTGATCCCCTGTTGGATGATTTTGCGTTTATTATCAGCCAGTGTGACTTCATCAAGACCATCCAGCAGAATGACACCTCTGTTTTTCAGCTCGTCCAAAAAAATATCACAATAACGATCAAGATCGTCTTGGGAAACATCGCTGGTACCGCTTATCATTTTGCTTCCCTTGGTAATGGAGACACATACCTGTTTTCTGATATGTTCCAAGAGCAAACCATCGGTTTGGGTTTCCGAATTCACGGCCGCACCAATTTCCCGTAACCGGATCCTGACAACAGGTCGGCGCACCAGATTTTTTGGGAGCTCAGAAGCATGGCCTGGAGAAAAGGAACGGATAATATCAGCGGCCAGAAAATTAACAAAACTACTCTTGCCGGAACCAACTATACCGCTGATAATCAGATGGATGCCGGCATACTTCTCAAGCGCCTGGTAGAGGGATATTGGCTGAACTCCCTTGTGAAATTTATTCTCCGTATGTTGGAATGTTAGTTCAGTTTTCTGGCGGATTATATAGTTCGTGTGTATTCCTTCCTCATCTCTGGCGGTCACGTACTGGTCTTTATATACATCGCTTAACTTGAGGCCGGAGTCGTCTTCCGCCTGCTCTTCATCAAGATCCCCCAGTTCGTATCGTTCACATTCATGGAGAAGATAGTTATCATAATATCTGCGTAACAGCTTTATTGAATGGGTGTTTTTGGAGGGACTTCGGATGTCGTTTTTCCCCAGGAGTTGTCGTATGTCCTTACCGAATATGAGGAAAATAATAAAAGATACTAATGATATACCAAAGACAATGATGCCGATTTCCGCGCTGATAATTGTGCTTTCTTCCGGTGATAATAAAGCAAGCAGCCACTTCCACCAGGAGCCAAAGGTAAAAAAAGCTACAATCACGAGGCCCAGCAGGAGGACTGCAACTATGTATCTTGCTGACTTTGAGTCCATTTTGCAGAAGTAGTAAGGTTGGCCCTGCGCCGTGCCAGGCAGGACGCAGGGCCGGTTGTATATTTGGCCGGCAGAGGGAAATCTGGCGCGACCGGGAACGGGACAGGCTGGCAAAAGTATTGACTCGCCGCCGCGCGTCCGTAGAGACACGGTTTGCCG
>JALVQQ010000104.1:0-5446 GCA_027025395.1 Deltaproteobacteria bacterium
TCCCGGGGATAATTGTCCCAGGGCTTTGAATACATGACCCCAGCGTTGTTTATGAGTATGTCCACGCCGGAAAGCCCGGAGATCATCCGGGCAATACCCTCAATTTGAACCAGATCATATTCCACGCAGTTTACAGCAGGGTGGGATGCAAGGTCAAAATCAGAAAAATCCCTTGCAACAACCGTTACTGTGAAACCACTGTCAACAAACAGCCGGGTTGTCTCAAGGCCAATACCCTTGTTGCCTCCTGTAATAAGAACGTGGCCCTTCATTTTGAGTCAGCTTCACTGTTGGTTCATGCACACGGGCCTTTGACCAGGCGCAGCATGTCCCGTACTGCACGGTCGAGGCCTGTGATGGCCGCCTGGGCGATAATGGCGTGGCCTATGCTGAATTCCGATATTTCGGCAATGGCCGCGACTTTCGATGTGTTCCGGTAGTTCAGCCCGTGACCGGCATGTACCCTTAGCCCAAGGTCTGCGGCCACGCCGGCCATGGCGGCAATGGCTTCAAATTCTTTCTCCTCGGCCTCGGATGTCAGTGCATCGGCGTATCTGCCCGTGTGTATTTCAACGCAGTCGGTCCCGGTCCTTGCGGCTGCCTCGACCTGTTCCCGTTCAGGATCAACAAAGAGGCTGACAGGTATGTCGCACTCATGCAGCCTGGAAACCGCATCGGTCACTGACGCCTCAAGACCCTTGACGTCCAGTCCGCCCTCGGTGGTGAGTTCCTGCCGTTTTTCAGGAACCAGGGTAACGATATCCGGTTTGATTTCACAGGCGATGCCTATCATTTCGTCCGTGGCCGCCATTTCCAGTGTGAGACGTCCCTTGACTGTTTCCCTGAGAATACGCACATCCCTGTCCTGTATGTGTCTGCGGTCTTCCCGCAGATGCACAACAATGCCGTCCGCGCCGGCCATTTCCGCGATACCCGCCGCGATAACAGGGTCTGGTTCGGCCCCTCCCCTGGCCTGTCTTATGGTTGCGATATGGTCAACATTGATACAGAGATCAGCCATTATTCCCTCCTTCAAAAGTGCTGAAAGCAGTTTTTTTTCCATGATTCTCATACGCCGCGCCTCTTCATCACCAAGTTCATGGTCTTCACCCATGAGATGGACAAGGCCGTGGACAAGGAGCTCCAGCAGGCGGTAATCCGTGCTCATGCACGCCTCAGCCGCCTCTTTCCTGGCGGTGTCTGCGGAGATGACAATATCTCCAAGAAGGTCTCCGCACTCCTGGGGAAATGATATGACATTGGTGGGCCAGGGCCGGTGGAGCCATTGCCGGTTTATCTCGGTGATACGGGTATTATCAACCAGGGTGACGCATAGTTCCCGTGATGACAGCCCGGCAAGCCGCATGAGCCTTTCGGCAGCCCGCCTCAGCATAATGTGCGGTACAGGCCAAGACGTTTCAACTCGTACTGCAGCGGGCATTATCCTCTTTCCCCGCGGTTAGCCTCAAGCTCTTCGTATGCATGAATAATCTGTTTTACAAGCCTGTGGCGGACAACGTCTTTCTTGCTGAACCTTACAAAGGCGATGCCCTTTATGCCCTGGAGTATATTGTGCGCCTCGACAAGGCCGGACTGCTTCTTCTCCGGCAGGTCTATCTGGGTTATATCCCCTGTTATTACTGCCTTTGAGCTGTAACCAAGGCGTGTCAGAAACATCTTCATCTGTTCCGATGTGGTGTTCTGGGCCTCGTCAAGTATGATAAACGCCTCGTTAAGCGTGCGCCCTCTCATGAATGCAAGGGGGGCGACCTCGATTACTCCCCTCTCAAGCAGCCGCTCCACCCGTTCGAATGAGAGCATGTCGTAAAGCGCATCGTACAGTGGCCTGAGGTATGGATTGACCTTTTGTTCAAGGTCTCCAGGGAGAAAGCCAAGGCGTTCACCCGCTTCAACCGCGGGCCGCACCAGGACGATGCGGTTCACCTGGTCGTGGATGAATGCATGAACAGCCATTGCCATTGCCAGGTAGGTCTTGCCAGTGCCAGCCGGGCCTATGCCGAAAACAATATCGTTATTCCTGATGGCGTCAACATAGAGTTTCTGTCCCAGGGTCTTGGGGGTTATCAGCTTGCGTCCCGATTTGACAGAGAGACGGTCAAGAAAAATCTCTGACAGCTGTGCGGATTCGTTCTCCGAAAGTATTGAAATGGCCTGTTCCACGTCCGTTGAGTGCAGCGGATATCCCTGCTCCAGCAGCCCGTAAAGCTGATGGCAAACCATGCCCGCAAGGGCCACCGCGTCCTCATCCCCGGATATGTTAAGCCTGTTTCCCCTGGCCCCTATGGTGACCCTGAGGGCATCCTCGATAAGTTTCAGGTTACCCCCGTGCTCCCCGTAAAGGGCCAGGGCAAGCGCGTTGTCTTCAAAGTCAAACTGTTGCATTTGCCTGGACTGTCTTGAGAAAATTTGCTGTCATGGAGCAGGGCATGCCTGATCTAGAGTTCTCCGAATGCCCTGTCGTAAAGCTTGCCAACCCCGTACTCCTTTCTGCGCATGAATTTCTCCCAGGATGGCCCGATTATCTGCATCTCCGGATGCTCTTTCTGGACCTCCATTGCAATCTGCATCTCCTTGGTGCATCCCGTGCTGTAGGTGGCGTCTTTCCCGACCCATTCCGGCGGGACTTTCTCCCCCATGAGCTCAAAGGACTTTTCAATGTCGTGCACGGTCTGGAAGCGCCAGATATCAATTACCCCGCTCCTCTGGACTATCTCCCACATGTACATTATGTCGTCGGCATCCATGCCCTTTTCAAAGTGTTCTCCGGGATTTATTACCACGACTCCTTCCTGTTTCTCCCTCAGGTAGCCCACGAACACATTCAGGATACGCTTCGCCGTCTCTATCTGGTGGGGGATGCTGCCTACAATGGCGCTGTAAAACATGATGGTCTTGCCCTGTTTCCTGGCCATCTTCAGGTGCAGGATCATTGATTCGGCCCTCAACCGCAGGTCCTTCTCTGAAAAACGTATAACCCCGGGATGGTGCGGCTTCAGCTCGATAATTATGGAGCCTGGCCTGTGACTGGTAATGACCGTTATGTCGCGTGTGAACTGGAACCGTGTCTTTAGCAGGCAGGGCGAGTCATCGGGGTGCCTGCTTATTACATGGTCGCACTCCTTGAAAGCCCTTGCAAAGGTAACCGATGAGAGCAGCGGGTTGAAACGCTCCTGGGTTCCGTCCGAGATAACAAAAAGGTGCTTGTCGCTTTTGAGACGGTTAAGAAGCTCGTTTTTTGAAATGTTGATATTGGTGATTATATCCGCATCGTGCAGCGCATCCTGAAGAACCGGATCCTCTATGATATCCGCCATTGTTATGGAGTGATAGTAGAACGCATGCTTGACGCTCATTATGACCTTTATGTTGAGCTTTATCAATATCCTTATAATGGCTATGTCAAGCATTACCGAGCCGGCGGTGGGCCCCATCCAGAGGTAGTATCTTGTTTCCTGGCCGCTCTGTCCCAGCCGAATGAACTCCTTTAGCCTTTCAAGGTGTTCCTGGGCCATACCGGCCTCCGGGCCTTTCATGAGCTCCCTGAGGTGCTCGGTTGACATATCAGTGGTGCCGGTCCACAATTCGGGATGACAGGTCAGGCATAGCAGCCGCTTGAGCTGAAGGAAGATGATCTCAATGTTCAGTTTTTCGAGATCGGTGCCTGCCGCCCTGTCCAGGCCGTCAAGGTCGTTGAAGGCGGTTTTGAACGCATCCGAGTCAAGCAGGTCGGCCGCCCTTCTGTTCATGGCCTCCTTCTCCCTGGAGAGTGGACGGGCGATTTCACTAACCGTGACAAATATCTGAAGCAGCCGTTTTTCAAGCCGGGTTGGAAGCATGACCAGCGGTGCCGACTCCCTGCGGAATTTTATCTGGAGCATGGCCAGCAGATATTTCCGCTGGTAACGGTCTTCAATGATTGACTTGACCAGCGGTTCTATCTTTTCCCATACCTTCATGTAACGCATCACGAGTTCTTCACCCGCGGTCTTGTTGATGATGGAGTGGAATATTGCGTCGGTGCACGGGTAGAAGTAGGGTTCATCCTCCAGCCATACTATGAATTTGAGCTGTTCAGGAGAGGCCACCTTGTCAGGAAATGCCTCATAGGCAAGGTGATTTTCCATGTAAAAGTTGGCGATCCATGCATCCTTGTCCGGATCTGTTCCGGGTTTTGGGATGGGAGGGTAGTCCATGTTCCGCTCCTTTTTCAGAACAGTCTCTTCTTGTAGAAGATGAATACAACCAGCAGGGAGAGCAGAAACGCCACGCTCATAGTCACGGCGAAGGCGTGGGGTGATTCCTGCATGGGAAGCGCAATGTTCATGCCGTAAATGCTTGCAACCAGGTTGGGCAGCATGAGAATTATTGTCACGGATGTGAGGAATTTCATGACGATATTCAGGTTGTTCGAGATTACCGAGGCATAGGCATCCATCATTCCGCTGAGGATGTCACTGTAGATTTTTGCCATTTCGATGGCCTGCTGGTTTTCTATCTGGGCGTCCTCGAGTATGTCCTCGTTTGCGTCGTTAATGGGCAGATACCTGCCGCTCCTGAGCCTGGCCATCACTATGTCGTTTGCCTTGAGGCTCGTATTGAAATAGACAAGGCTCTTTTCAAGGTTGAACAGCTTGACCAGTTCCTGGTTTCTCAGAGAGCGCTGCAGTTCTTCCTCGTATTCGTCTGTAAGCCGGTCTATCAGGCGTAGCTGCCTGAGATAGGCATTGGCAACCCTGAGAAAGATGGTGAAAATGAAGTGTATCTGGTCATGCATCAGCCGCAGCGCCCCTCTCGTGGCGGTTATGTCCGCAAGTACCGGCGTTTCGTGGGAACAGAGCGTTATGATGCATCCTTTTGTGAGTATTATCCCCAGTGGTATGGTTTCAAAACGTATAATGCTTTCCTTGTGCTGGGGGTCGGGTATCTTGAGAATTATAAGAAGCTGATCCCCTTCGGCCTCTACCCTGGAGGTCTCTTCCGGGTCAAGCGGATATCTCAGGAACTCGTCCAGCACTTCCAGTTCATCGCGAATGCGCTGCAGTTCCTCTTCCGAGGGGGCGACAAGGTTTATCCAGCATCCCTCGTCAATATGGGATGATGTCTGAATCCCTCTTTCCGTAGGCTTGAGAATGGTGAGCACTTGTAACCCTCTCTGTTGAAACGGGCATGACCCGGTTGACAAAAACTTCCGTGGCTGCGCAAGGTATGTAGCGCCACAGGAAGAGTGAAAAATCTTTTTATTTATACGACAAAGCTTTCGCCGAGGCAAGTCGGATGGAGCGGGCGGGATGGAGGCGCGGCCCGGGCCGCTTGCCGCATCGCACGGAGTTTGATAATGAGCGAAGAACCGTCTGATGGTGTTGGCGTCGAACAGATCGGTGTTGTATTCAATGCTCATTCGCTTGATTTCTTTGGTGTCTGTGAC
>JALVQQ010000104.1:5456-5925 GCA_027025395.1 Deltaproteobacteria bacterium
TGCGTGTTATGTTGCTCCTCCGTCCGTTTTGAGGCAGGGTGTGGGTATATGCGCGGGCAGCGTCCGGCAGGCGCGCCTGTGTAGCAAAACAGCCTCGGCGGGACTACAGTAATTTTTCTGGAGGAAAGATATGTACGCTGTTATTAAGACAGGCGGCAAACAGTATAAAGTTTCACCGGGTGATGTCCTCAAGGTGGAAAAACTTGATGCGGCTCCCGGTGACGAGGTGGCGCTTTCCCAGGTGCTGATGGTAGTCAATGGCGATGATGTGACCATAGGCAATCCTCTTGTTCAAGGCGCTTCTGTAAAGGCCAGGGTGCTTGAGCAGGGAAGGGCAAAAAAGGTTATCGTTTTCAAGAAGAAGAGGCGTAAGGGCTACAAGGTGAAAAATGGTCACAGGCAGCCCTTTACGGCAATTGAGATCCAGGAAGTAAGCGCCTGAAGGCAACAGATTTGACGGGAGATATAT
>JALVQQ010000105.1 GCA_027025395.1 Deltaproteobacteria bacterium
GACGATGGCGTCTCCGGGCTGCGCCTTTTTCTCATGGCCCGGCCTGCCGCACACCTCCACAGGAATAATTCCTCCGGTTCCGCAAAATACCAGGGGTTTGCCCAGATACCGGTTATCAAACAGGATGGAGCCGTTTACTGTGGGGATGCCGCTCTGGTTACCGCCATGCTCAACACCTTCACGGACCCCCTCGAAGATACGCTTGGGATGGAGCAGGCCTTCGGGGATCTCGCCCTCATAATCCGGAGGCCCGAAGCAGAACACATCGGTATTGAAACTTAGCTTGGCCCCCATTCCTGTTCCAAACGGGTCCCGGTTCACGCCAACTATTCCTGTAAGGGCTCCGCCATACGGATCAAGGGCTGAAGGGCTGTTGTGTGTTTCCACCTTGAAGGCCACATCGTAACGGCTGTTAAAGGCGATTACCCCGGCATTGTCCTTGAAGACGGAACGGCACCAGTCCCTTTCGCCCAGCCGCTGCCTTATCTCGGATGTGCTGCGCCGTATGCATGTATCAAACAGGCTGTCTATAACCTCCTCGTTACCGTTCTCGTCACGGTAAGTTATAAGGGCATTGAATATCTTGTGCTTGCAGTGCTCGGACCAGGTCTGGGCAAGGGCCTCAAGCTCCACATCGGTATAGCAGGCGCCAAGCCCGACACTGCGCCGCTCCTCAACCACATCCGGCCTGGTGATATGGTCCCGCAGGATGTGCATCTCTTCCAGATTGAGCACCAGCACCCTCTCCCTGGAAAGCCTCAGCAGCTCCTGATCGGAGAGCGTGGACAGGTCTATCTCCTCTACAAGGGCCTCGGCGGTATCCGTCACCCTTGGAACCGCATAAAAGACCCCGTCCTGCCCCTTGGCCCACTCCTCTTTTATGCGGGCAAAGGGCATTACCCTTATTGTCTGGATGAGATCGTTGGCAAGAAGCCCTCTGGCAAGCTTTTCCGCATCTCCGGCCCCAAGGTCTCCCCTGAGGCAATACTGCACCGAGGTATAAACTCCCTCTTCAACGGGAAGCCTCCTTTCAAGGATAAGCTCAAGGGCCTGTTTGGCGACATGGCCCTCATTATCCGTTACACCCGGCCTGAACCCAACCTCCACCAGCCAGTCAAATGCATAGCCATGCCGTTCAGCAAGGTCCAGGGCAAGCGGCGAATCAATACTGGCAAGGTTGATCACCGGATCGGAACAGGGACCGGATGCAAACTCTGACAGATGCCGTTCCGACAAGGGAGTATCCACAAGATATGCCCTTACAACACGGCAGTCTTCAACAGGCAGGCCAATATCTTCTCTTGAACGTTTAACTGTTTTGAGTCCCAGGGCATCCCTGAGTGATGTCTTCAGGGCTACTTCGATTCTGTGAGCCATTGCTGTTCTCCGGATTTAAACTTTGTGGTTGCACCATTCAGCCAGTGTCGCGGCGCATGCGGCAAAAATGCAGGCGGCAGCGCAACTGCACCCACAGGCCAGGGGGCCTTGCCGCATGCAGGCCGGATCAGTGCACAGTATCTTAAAAGGCGGTGCCGCACTGACAATAACAGATTAACAGCAAAACCGAAACTTCCAAGTTCACGGCCGCGGGGTATAATAAAGCCATGCCGTATTCCAGCAGCAGAACATTAACCCGCATGATTATCAGGGAAATCCTTACTCCGTTTTCCCTGGCCTTCTGCGCCATAAGCGCATTCATGCTTCTGGGCAGAATGCTGATGCTTGTCCAACCCCTTGTTACCGCCGGAGTAGGCATGTGGGAATTCCTCAGATTTACGGCAATCATGCTGCCTTCATTCTTTGGTTTTGCCATCCCAATTGCAACACTCCTTGGCAACCTGCTTGCGTTCATGCGCCTTTCAAGAGACAGCGAAATAACCGCGCTGGTCTGCTGCGGCATTAACTTCCGGCAGATCCTCAGGCCCGTGGCCGGCGCAACATGCATTCTGTGGCTTGTCTCCCTGTTTGTATCAATTATCGTTGTGCCTGCCTCAAAAACAGCTGCAAAACAGTTTCTCAGGGACGTGACCCAAAAAATAATGTCCAGGGGACTGCCCGCCCGCATCTTCTTCAGTCCTGTTGAAGGACTCACATTCTATGTGGACAGCAGCAGGGACGGGCGAAAATTCAAGGGAGTATATATAAGCGACAGCCGCAAGCCGGACCTTTCCCATGACATAAATGCTCGCCGGGGTGAGCTTGCCACGGACGATTCAGGCACAAGGGCCATGCTGATACTGAACGACGGGACAATGACCATAGTGGGGAACCAGGTGGAGTCAATGGACTATCTGAAATTCAGAAAATATGTGCTGAGGCTTGAAAAACCCCGGGGGAAAACCAGAATGAGGCGCGGAGAAATGGGGCTTTCCAGCCTCTTTCACATGGCCTACCGGGCTGATGTCCCGCCTGACCGGCGCATATCATACAGAATAGAATTCCAGAAGAGATTCGCCGTGCCCTGCGGAGTGCTTGTAATGGGACTCATTGCCGTACCCCTCGGATGCATGTTTGGAAAAAGCGGCTTGTCAGGAGGAATTGCAATAGGGCTTGCCGCGTTTCTCGGTTACTACATGGTTATGGAGCTTTGCGCCAACCTGGCCGAAAGCGGCGCCATAATGCCCGAACCCGCCATGTGGATTCCCAATGCGGCGGCAGGGGCCATGGTGGTATTTCTCACAAGAAGGCTTCAACGCCTTGAAGGAGGACGAGGATAGCATGACAATACTTAACCGCTATCTTACGCGCCTGTTCCTCGCCATGCTTTCCGTCACCGTTCCCGGACTTGCCGGAATATACCTGCTTGTACATTTCATGGAAAACGTGGATGACTTTCTCGAGGCCGGCGCCCCGGCGGCTGAAACCGTACGCTATTTCCTGCTGCTGATACCGGGCCTTGTGTATGAAACCGCACCGCTTTCCATCCTTTTGGCAGCACTTTTAAGCACCATGCTCATAACCCGCAACATGGAAATGCTTGCGCTGCGCTCATCCGGCATAGCACCCCGAACCATAGCAAGGCCCTTTTTCATCACCACCGCGCTGCTGTCCGCTTTGCTGCTTTTAATGAATATTTTTCTTATTCCGCGGGCCAGAAGCATGGCCGCAGCTATAAGAAAGACCAGTAACATATCAGGAGGCGGCTCTCTGATAGGAAACAGCCTGTTTTACCGGGGCCCGGACAGCATACTGAAGGCCGAAACACTGAACAGCGAGGCCACCAGGCTGAAAAACGTGAGGTGGTTCATGACTGGCAGTGATTGCTCCCTTAAAGGGATGATCGCCGCCCGCCACGCCCGGTTCAGGGACGGGGCCTGGCACTTCAGTCACGGCGTCAGGGTGACTGAAGGGCCAGAGGCCAAATTTTTCAAAAACTTCTCCATAAAAGCAAATCCAACCCCCGGAGATCTGGCAGCCATCAGAAAACCGGCGGAGGAGATGGGCATACCGGAGCTTTTCAACATAGTGATTCACATGAAACGGGCAGGGCTGCCGTGCGGCGACCTTGAAACAGTATTGTGGAGCAGCCTGCTCTATCCATTTCTCAGCCTACTTCTGCTTATGACAGGACTGCCAATAACCATATCCAGGATAAAGGGGGCCATTTCCCAGAGTCTTGGCCTTGGCATGGCAATGGGGCTTGCCACCTGGGTACTCTGGAATCTTGCCCTGGTGCTTGGCCGCTCCGGAGCCGTACCCGGTTTTCTGGCGCCTCTTGCCGTTGAAGCCGCCATGGGGGCAACCGGCATCTGGGTAATGCGGAAATTCGGGTTCAATTCCTGACCCAATCCGGCCTGTTACCCGGTTTGCGGCCTTTTAGCCCGCATCCACCATCATCAACATAAAAGTTTATCATTTACCTGAAATATGTTATTGTTGCCGTTTAACATACCTGACCATCTGCCTGGCCAGGGGGCGGCCAACCTCCTGCTGCATATATCTTTGCATTCTCACGGGCCGGGCAGGGCCAATTCAGCAGGGAGAGCTTTATGTTTAAAGTAGATGATCTCGCGGTTTATCCTGCCCACGGGGTGGGACGCATAGAGGCGATAGAAGAAAAGGACATAGGCGGCACCAGGCAGCTCTTTTATATCATGCGCATCCTCGACAATGACATGAAAATAATGATACCGCAAAACAATGCGGAAAATGTAGGGCTGCGGAACATCATCTCGGATGAAGAGGTGGAGCAGGTTTACAGGATACTGAAAAAAAAGGATGTTGAGTTTACTACCCAGACATGGAACCGCCGGTACCGCGAATACATGGAAAAAATAAAAACCGGTTCCATTTTCGACCTGGCCACCGTACTGAGGGACCTTTACATACTGCAGATGGACAAGCCCCTCTCGTTTGGAGAAAAAAAGATGATGGATACCGCACGAGGCCTGCTGATAAAGGAGCTTTCCATAGCAAGGGGCAAAAAAGAGTCTGAAATTGAAAAGGGCATTGAAGAAATTTTCGGTGGCCGGAAGAAAAAGACCGAAGTCTCTTCCGGTGACGAAATCCTTGATGCGGATGTTGACCTCGCCATTTGACCCCAGCCTGCCATGACCCGTTTCGTGCCTGTGGGGCCAGCGTGCGCCTGCTCGCAACTGCTGCGTTACAAGGCACCCATTTCTCTGGCTTTCAGATCGAACACCCAACCCAGTGAAACATCCCCGCACTGAAAGGCATTGGCGGCAGTACAGTGGCGCAATAATGCGCCTGCCATGCCAGGCAAGCAGGCTGCCGCCTGGCAATTGCCGTAATTGATTAAAGCCATGCCTCAAAGGTTCCAGGCATCGGGCAGTGATTCCGGCAGCCGGCTCGACCGGTTTCTTGCCTCAAGAACGCCAGGAATATCTCGCACCAGGCTGCAGCGTTTCATAAAAAACGGCCTGGTGCATATTAACGGCGTGCCCGCCTTGCAGCCGAAGACAAAAATCAGCCAGGGAGATGTGGTTGAGTTTGAAATTCCGGAGCCGGCTCCGCTCAGGCTTGAGCCAGAAAACATTAAACTGGATATCCTGTACGAGGATGAACACCTGCTTGTTATCAACAAGGCAGCGGGGATGGTGGTTCATCCCGGGGCGGGGCACGAGACGGGCACAGTGGTACATGCCCTGCTGCACCACTGCACCGACCTTTCGGGCATTGGAGACAGGATGCGTCCGGGTATTGTTCACAGGCTTGACCGGGACACCTCAGGGATTCTGGTTGTAGCAAAAACTCAGCAGGCCCATCACTCCCTTGTGGCCCAATTTGCGTGCCGAAGCACATGCAAAAACTATCTGGCCCTGGTCAGGGGAAAGCCTTCGAGCCTTGCAGGCTCCATCGCAAGGCCCATAGGGCGCAACCCGGCACACCGCAAAAAGATGGCCGCCATACCCGGAGGGAGGGAGGCCATTACGTTATGGAAAACAATAAAGAAATTACGGGGAACGTCACTTCTGGACATCAGGATTCTTACAGGCAGGACCCACCAGATAAGGGTACACATGGCGTCTGAAGGCCATCCGGTAATAGGCGATACCCTTTACGGCGGCCCCTCACACCTGACTGTCAATGGCGAACAGATAAAAATTCCGCGGCAGATGCTTCATGCAGCCCGCCTTGAACTGACTCACCCGGCGACTGGCCAAAGAATGTGCTGGAAGGCGCCGTTACCCGAAGATATGCGGAAAGTAACGGAACTGCTGGGATAGTGCCGGAAGACGGCCGCACAACGCCAAGGGTCAGGCCGGGCATTATTCCTCATGCCTCTCAAATATTATCCCGTGGTCTCCGGGGTACGGTTTGCGGTGGTCATTTTCTCCCTCCCATATTTCAGACGGTATGCCTTCAGGGAAGGCCTCGCAGCGGGGGGCTTCCCAGCCTGATGCAACATCCAGGTGTCTGCATAATGTGCAGACAGGGCTGAAAACAGTCTTGTTA
>JALVQQ010000106.1 GCA_027025395.1 Deltaproteobacteria bacterium
CTCCCTTACAGGAACTGAGCAGCAGCTGAGCCTGTTGCGGTCCGTTGTGGCAATTGCCGGATGCGGCGGGCTTGGGGGCCATGTGGCCATGCTTCTTGCAAGGCTTGGCCTGGGGCGCCTGGTTCTGCTGGACCCGGACAGGGTGCAGGAGAGCAATATCAACAGGCAGGTTTGCGCAGATATCGAGACCGTGGGAAGCCTCAAGGTGGAAGTGCTTCACGGTCTCATAGCCCGCGTAAATCCTGCCGCAACCGTAGAAATCCGCGCCTGCCGGGTACAGGAGTGTGAAAATGTGTTTGGAGAGGCAGACGCTGTTGCAGACTGCCTGGATGCGCCGGCTCCCCGCAAATGGCTCAGATCGCTGTGCGCCCACAGGGGAATTGTCCTGGTGAGGGGGGCTGTTGGGGGATGGTGCGGCGAAGTGGCTGTTGAGAACTGGCATGAAAGCCAGGCTTGCAGACACAGGGCCTTGCTGCCCGGCGGCTCCTCTCTCATGGAAAATGTAGCAAATGAGCCTGTTGATGCGGTTTTTCCCTTTACACCAGCAGTTGTGGCGGCAATCCAGGTGTCCGAACTGTTCAGGGCCCTTACTGGGCACCGGTTTTCAGGTGCTGGCAAGTGGCTGTTTACGGATCTTGAGACAGCCGAGTTTGCAGGGCCCTTCAGGGTATGAAGGCCGCAGTGATTCAAGTCATGGTCCTTTTATGCCGAAAAATTGACCGTAGCGCCTCTTTTTTCGTTTCCGGCCAGGAGTGATACCATCATGACGACAATTTCCCCTGTTCATATACCGCTGCATGCCCCGCCGGCCCCTTCTGTCGCAATGCGGCGGGAAGATGTTTCCCAGGGAAAAGAAGCCGGAGCCAGCGTCCCTGACATGTCGCACGGGTCCAGGGGCGAAGCAGGGGCGCCAGGGAAGCCGGGCCGTGGCAACCGGGTTGTTTCCCCCAAAGGGCAAAATCCCGGACAGCTGACTCCCGAGGAAGAGAGACAGGTGCAGGAACTCAGGAGACGCGACCGGGAAGTGCGGGCGCATGAGCAGGCGCATATTGCGGCTGGCGGGCGCTATGTCCGGGGAGGAGCCTCTTTTGAATATGTTACAGGGCCGGATGGCAAAAAGTATGCGACCGGCGGCGAGGTATCCATTGACACAAGCAAGGAGCAGGACCCGGAGGCCACCATTCGGAAGATGGAAACCGTCATCAAGGCCGCTCTTGCCCCGGCAAGGCCGTCATCAGTGGACAGGGCGGTTGCGGTCAGGGCCCAGGCGCGAAAGGCCGAGGCATCAGCCGAACTTGCCCAACAAAGGCGCAGTGCAGAGACAGGTGAAAGTGGTGCGGGTAAAACGGATTCAACAGGCGGCAAGCTGGAAGGCAGCCGGAGTGCGGCGTCTTCCGCCTCGGAGCCTGCGATAAACAGTTACAGGTCCGTGGCCGTAGCCGGGTCAGGCCGCGCGCCGGCATCAACGGTCAACTTTTTTGTGTAATCCCAGTTTATCTGCCTTGCCAATAAAAAA
This sequence comes from Deltaproteobacteria bacterium, assembly GCA_027025395.1. Classification (GTDB taxonomy): domain Bacteria; phylum Desulfobacterota; class Dissulfuribacteria; order Dissulfuribacterales; family QOAL01; genus S144-17. Next base: position 1,517 of record JALVQQ010000106.1, read on the forward strand.
CCCCGCATAAGCGGGGCTTGAACATTCACTAATCCAAATGGTCCTAGATGGTGGTTACGTTCTCGGCTGCAGGGCCTTTATTTCCCTCTACGATATCGAAACGAACCCTTGCGCCTTCTTCAAGGGTTTTATAGCCATCCGACTGGATTGATGAGTAATGGACGAATACGTCTCCACCCTCATCTGTCTCGATAAAACCAAAACCCTTGGAGGCATTAAACCATTTTACAGTACCTTCTGACATCTTGAACTACTCCTTTGTGCACGCCTCTTTGCGAGGCAATAAAAAAATGAAAAATTTTCTGAAACACCAACCTCTGGCGTTTCCAATAAAAATCACCTTACAGACTCAGTCTGGAAAAGTAAATCATTATTTTCAGCTTTTTCCCATTTTCTTTTGGCTGCCATGTTTCGGGCCTCAAGGGCACAAGATGATGTATCCGCCGCGGTCAAACATACACATCAGGAGCCTTGGTCACCTGGCCTGGCTTTTGTCCAGATCAGCACTACAAAGGCAAGGGCCGCAAGCGCAGTGCCGGTCATGGTTACACGGATGCCGGCATACTGGGCCAGCGTGCCCTGAAGCAGGCTGCCTGCGGGGAAAAGGCCCATAAAACTGGTGGTGAACATGCCCATAAGCTGGCCTCGCAGATGATCCGGCGCATTAAGCTGCAGGAGGCTTATTGCGCTTGTGGTGGCTATAACCATGACAAAGCCGCTTACAAACAGCATGACAACCGCATGGCTGTATGTGGGGGCCACGCCAGTAATGGCAAGGCAGAGGGGGAATAGCACGGCGCCGGTCCACCACCATTTTTCCCTTTTGCCCCGATGCCCGAATGCAGCTACAAACATGGCGCTGAACAGGGCCCCGAGGCCGTTTGCAGCACATAAAAAGCCGTATTCACGGGCGCCAAGGCCGAGGACGTCGCGTCCCAGGGAGGGAAGAAGTATTGAGTAGGGGAGAACCAGAATGCCAAAACATATCACTATCAGCAGAATCGGCCCCACCACCCTGTGGCTCCGGGCAAAACCGGCCACCTCCCTTACGGAATCAGCAAACTTTGCGCGCCGGTGCTTTCCGGCAGGCGGAGCATTGCAGGCGGGCAGCCGCCTGGCGATAAGGGTCAGGACCAAAATAACGATAATGCAGGAGAGGGCCTTGAGGTAGAAACAGACGCAAAGCAGCCCTGCCCCCATGAGAAAACCCGCAACGGCAGGCCCCCCGAATCTGGCCAGGTTGAATGTGGTTGAGTGCAGCGCCAGGGCATTGGTAATGTCTCTCTGCCCTACCAGTTCATAAACCAGCGACTGCCTCGCAGGGACCTCAAACGCCATTCCCACCCCGAGCAGAAAGGCCAGCACCAGCACCTCGGCAAGCGTTATGATTCCATACTGGACAAGCACCCCGAAGGCTGCGGACTGTGCAAGGACAAGTAGATGTATCCCCCTGAGAAAGGTAAGCCGCGGCAGCCTGTCCGCAAGCCATCCGCCCCAGACGGCAAAGAGCAGAATTGGCAGGCCGGCCACGGCGCCCAGCACTCCTACGGCAAGCGGGGAGTCCGTGAGTTCAAGAACAAGCCAGCGCTGTGCGGTGCCCTGAATCCACGTGCCCATCAGTGCGGCTGCCTGCCCTGTCAGCAGAAGGGCGAAACCCGGATGCCCAAGGGCAGCCACCGGCCTGGGAAGCCGGGTTTCAGGCAAGGTACCTGGCCGCGTCCTTTGCAAAGTAGGTGAGAACAATATCGGCCCCGGCACGGCGGAAGCAGAGCAGGGACTCCATGACCACCCGCTCCTCGTCTATCCATCCGTTAAGGGCCGCGGCCTTTATCATGGAATATTCACCGCTGACCTGATACGCGGCAACCGGCAGGGTGAATTCATTTCTGAGCATGCAAATTATGTCAAGGTAGGGCATGCCGGGCTTTACCATGAGGATGTCAGCCCCCTCCTCCATGTCGAGAGTTGCCTCGCGCAGGGCCTCCCTGGAGTTGGCCGGATCCATCTGGTATGCCCTCCGGTCTCCGAACCGGGGGGCGCACTCGGCGGCTTCACGAAAAGGGCCGTAAAAGGATGAGGCATACTTTACGGCATAGGACATTATCGGGATGTTATCGAAATTGTTCTCATCAAGCGTCTGGCGGATAGCCTCGACACGGCCATCCATCATGTCCGAGGGGGCAACCATGTCTGCTCCGGCACGGGCGTGTGAAAGCGCCACCTTTGCCAGCAGCTCCAGGGTTGCATCGTTATTTACCTCCACGTCACAACAGCTCCCGCGACCTTCCCTGCCGGATGCGGCTGTTTCGCCCTTTCCGGCTGCAAGCTGCCCGCAATGGCCATGAGATGTGTACTCGCAGAGGCATACATCCGTGATAACGTAAAGATCGGGCACGGCCTTTTTTACTGCCTCGACAGCCCGCTGAACTATTCCATCCCCGAGCCATGCGTGAGAGCCGCGTTCGTCCTTCTTTTCGGGAATTCCGAAGAGGAGTATGGCCGGGACGCCAAGTCCCCGCACCTCCTTCGCCTCTTCCACAAGGACATCAACGGACATCTGGAAACAGCCGGGCATTGCTCCGATCTCTTCCCTGACCCCGCTTCCGGGAGCGGCAAAAAGCGGATAAACAAGATGATTCAGGCTGATGGAGGTTTCCCGAATCATGGAACGGACTGTCTCGTTTCTGCGCAGCCTTCTCGGCCTGTATTCAGGATACATCATGTTTCCAGCGTCTCCTTAAATTAAACCGTGCAGTTGGATACTACAAACCGGTTTTTGAACAAGCATGAGAACCGTTTTGACCCCGAAGCCGGACGTGCCCTGGTCAAGACGGCACGGTCAAAACGGTCTGTGGGACTTTTTGAAATGGCCTGTCCGGATCAGAGCCAAGGCTTCAGAGCCTCGTCCAGTGTCTCAAGGGTTACGGGTTCCTCCAGGCATGCTGTAAGGCCGGCGTCCCTGAAGCGTTCCTTTTCTTCCGAGGTGGCCCCTGAGCATATAACCACCACCGGGATGTCGGCCGTGGCCTCTGTCTCCTTCAGCAGAACGCTGACGGAAAGCGCATCAAGAGCCGGAATATCCTTTCTTATTATGATAAGATCCGGCTTTTCTTCCTTGGCGGTATCAAGGGCGTCCTGCCCATTTTCCGAAATAATTATTTCCTTTCGTTTCTGCCTGCCGAATTCCTGAATGACATCCTGAACATTCTTCTGATAATCTACCAGAAGAATCTTTTTAGCAGCCATAAATTCCTCTCCTGTCATTACCTGCCATCACTGCAAACCCGGTTGCCATGACCGTTTCACACCTCGGGGCGCGGCAGGCCCTTTTATGCGGCACTGTACGGCACGGCCCTGCCGGGTGTCAGCATTATCAAGCCACGGACAGTGATTATGGCGGGCATCTACTATGAATCGGATGTATAACTCTGTCTTATCAATCTGTTTATATATAATTCGGGATTTTTGACGGCTTCCACGGAAATTTGAAACACATCCTGGCCTGAACGCTCCCTGACCATTGTAAGCCCGTATTCCAGGATATTGCACAGCCGCTCGCACTGGTTGTAGAGGCTGCCGGAATCGTACTGGCAGCCCTCAAGGAGCCTGTCGATGGCGCTGTCATCAAATTCAATGCGTATTCCGCACCTGTTAAAGAATGACACTTCGTAACTGCGTATCTGCCTTATCCAGAACAGGACCTTGTCCGCCGCCTTGGAAACAGGCAGATCCTGCTTTATGCAGAGATGGGCCACCAGCTCCTGCCGTTTTTCCGTCAGTTCAACCCCCTCCTCTTCCCACTGGGGAAGATCCTCCCGCATGATTCTTGCGGCCATCTGTTCCTTCTCATGGGCAACAAGGGCTTCGTAACTCTTGATGAGCCGCGGATCAAAGGGGTTTTCAAGCAGCTTTTCAAGCTCTGCCTCGGGGTTTTCCACCATTGCTCTTGTAACCACCAGAAACGATATGTCCAGCGAGGGCAGCTTTTTTTCAAAGGGAAGCAGCGCCTTTTCCACAACGCTGACCAGGGCCCTGGCCCCGGTCTTCTCCTGAAAGGCCTTGTGTGCCAGAAGGCGCAGGGCGTCATGCTCGAACTTGAGGTCAATTCCGTAGGAGCGGAAATCGTGTTTCTTGCTTATGATTACATTGCTGTTGGGGTTGCGGAGAATTTCAAAGAGATCTTCTTCCGAAAGTTCGTGAAGCAGGGCTATTACCGGAAGCCTTCCTATAAATTCGGATTCAAAGCCGTATTCTATCAGGTCCTGGGGCTTCACCTGTGCAAGCCAGTCGCGCTCCTCTTCCTGGCGTATTTCAGCGCCAAAGCCCATTGACTGGGTGGTTAGCCTCTTTCTGATAATTTCCTCAAGCCCGGCAAATGCCCCGCTGACTATGAAGAGTATGTTGCGGGTATTGATTGTCTTCCGCTCACGCTTGCCGGTCTTTCTGTACCGCTCTATGGCCTCGAGCTGTGAAACGGGATCGTGTGGGGTCTTGAGTTCAACATCAGTATCTTCAAGGGGCTTGAGCAGCGCGCGCTGCACGCCGGCCCTGGAGACATCCGGCCCATGCAGTCCGCGGGTTGCGGCTATCTTGTCTATCTCGTCAATATAGACGATACCGAACTGGGCGCGCTCGATATCCCCGCCCGCCTCGCGAACCAGGTCCCGCACCAGGTCTTCGACATCGCCGCCCACATAGCCGGTTTCGCTGAACTTTGTTGCGTCACCCTTTACAAAGGGCACGCCGAGGCGGTCGGCTATCAGCTTCACCATGAAGGTTTTGCCAACGCCGGTAGGCCCCATCAGGATGATATTATTCTTGATGTTTCCAACCGGCAGGGCGTCGTGGCTGCTCTCCTTGAGGTAACGGATACGGTTGAAATGGGTGCAGACCTTGGTGGCCAGTATTGCCTTTGCCTCGTCCTGACGCACCACGAACTGATCAAGGTACTGCTCCAGCTCCTCGGGCTTGAGGTCAAAGGAAAACCCCCCGCCCTCCTGGGCCGACGTCTCCTTTTCGGTTCCGTCGCCGGCAGGCTGCAACTGCCTGGGGAAAACCATTTGAGAGACAATACGCACCTTGCTCCCGTATTTTTTTGACAGGTAATCCCCTATTTCCTTTTCAAGGTCTTCCTGAGAGGGCAGGGACGACATTGAATCGCCGGAGCCCGGTTCCCTGGGAGCGGCATCCTGTGAATGTTTGTCTCCCCCCTGCTTGTCGGTAATATCCATGGGGGTTCACTTTAACAGAGAAAAATAGTTTTTCAACAATCAACAAGGCCGGGACGCGGCCGTTGAGCGCGCACTTTACCGCCGCGCCCGAGCCATTTGCTTGCATATTGAACTCTTTGTGATACTTTATTGCCAGTTTTTTCAGCCTGTCCAGCCCCCTTGGAGGGGCCATGCCTTCATGTTGCGGTTACGGGGCATTGGAGGCAGGCGGCATGCTTGAACCCGGCGTCCCCGGGGCTCTGTACGAAAGGAGGAAACAGAAATGGGAGAGAAGATCGTAATCATCGGCGGCGTTGCCGCGGGGCCAAAGGCGGCCTGCAGGGCAAAACGCCTCATGCCTGATGCCGAAATCACCGTGGTTGACCAGGACAGCCTTATTTCTTACGGAGGGTGTGGAATCCCCTACTTCGTATCCGGGGACGTATCTGACGAAAAGGAGCTCAGATCAACAAGTTTTCACATGCTCAGGGACGAGCGTTTTTTCAGGGAGGCGAAGGGCGTTAATGTCCGCACCGGAACCAGGGCCGTCTCAATAGATCGCAAGGATAAGGTTGTGCACGTTGAAGATGTCAACAGCGGCGGCAGGGATACAATCCGGTATGACAAGCTGGTGCTTGCCACGGGCAGCCGCCCGAACATTCTGCCTGTTCCCGGCAATGACCTGAACAACGTGTTCACCATTTCCAGCATGCATCCGGCCATGGCCATAAAGGACCTGCTTGCCCGGGGCAAGGTGGGCAAGGCGGTTGTAATAGGCGGAGGTGCCATAGGAATTGAAATGGCCGAGGCCCTGGCGGACCTTTGGGGTGTGGAAACAACCATCCTTGAATTCATGCCGCAGGTGCTCCCCAGGATAGTTGATGCCACAATAGCAGGCATGGTTGAGAACCATCTCAGGGAAAACGGCGTTGATGTTATCACTGGAGAAGGCGCGCAGAGCTTCAAGGACGATGGCAATGGCAATGTCTGCGCAGTCATCACCCCCAACCGGGAACTTGAGGCGGATCTGGTGATAATGGCCGCCGGGGTAAGGCCGCGGGGAGAGCTTGCGGCGGATGCGGGGCTCCAGGTATCTCCCTTTGGGGCCATAGTAGTGAATCAGCGCATGCAGACCTCGGATCCGTCAATATACGCCGCGGGCGACTGTGTTGAGACCTACAACCTTGTCTCAGGCAAAAAGGCCTTTGCTCCCCTGGGATCGGTTGCCAACCGCCAGGGCAGGGTTGTTGCCGACAACCTTGCGGGCATCCCTTCAACCTTTGACGGAGTGGTGGGCAGCTTCATAATGAAGGTGTTTGACCGCTGCGTCGGCGCCACGGGCCTGAGCCTTGAGGTGGCCAGGGCAGAGGGTTTTGATGCAGTCGGGGCCATGTCGGTACAGTCTGACCGAGCACATTTCTTTCCGACCCAGGCGCTTATGTTCAACCATCTCGTGGTTGACCGCTCAAGCAGGCGGGTGCTTGGCCTGCAGGGGTTTGGCAACATGGGTGACGGACTGCTCGCAAGGATAAATGCGGCAGCCGGGCTTCTTGCCCGAAAACCCTCTATCAGCGACTTCAGCAACCTGGAACTGGCCTATGCCCCGCCGTTTTCAACAGCAGTCGATGTCCTGAATGCCGCCGCAAACATAGCCGACAACCTGGCGGCAGGCAGGCTCAGGGATGTAGGCGCCGAGGAATTCAACGCATGGATGGAAGGCTCCTCGGAACACCCCGGCTGGGCAGCGCTCGACCTCCGCCATCCAAAGGAGGCGGAGCCCTTTGTCAAGGCATTTGGAGACAAGTGGGTAGCAATGGTCTATGACCAGGTGAGGGAAAATTACAAAAAGCTTCCCAATGGGAAAACCTGGATTATAATATGCAATGCAGGCACCCGTTCATACGAGATCCAGACTTTTCTGAAGAGCCAGGGAATTGACAATACACTGGTTCTTGCAGGTGGCCTTAATGTGATCAGGCGTCTTGGCGTCAAGTGGTGGCCCGGAGACTGATCCTGGCCGGACGGCGAGGCGGAAAGCATCATTGATCCAATCTGAAACAGGGATGACAGCCTTGCAGTCTTTGCACGCAAGCAATTGACCGCGGCGGAAAAGAGTGAACGCGCTGCATCTCCGCCGCGCAATTACATAATCAATATTGTTTCCTAATCAACACAACCTTTCCTGAACCATGGGAAACAGATCAAGACAAGGAGTTTTTGTTAAATGAACATCAGATTTTTTCTATCCGTCATTGTCGCCGCGGCCCTGACTGTTCCCGCCTGTTCTTTTGCAGCTGGCTGCCCCTCAACCCAAAAGGTGCAGTCGGTCATAGACAAGACATTCAGAAAGCCCATCAGGGTCAAGGCAGTGGTCCCTGCCAGGGTCAAGGGGCTTTGCAGGGTGGAAATAAGCTTCCAGAACAGGACCAGGGTGCTCTACATAGATGACAATGGCGAGTACCTTGTTCCCGGCGACGTTTACAGGACCTCCGATGGCGCCAATCTTACCAGGGAAGCCATGATGGAGATCAACAGGTTCACAGCCGATCAGTTGAAGATTCTTGACAAGCTGGCCGCATTCCAGATCGGCACTTCCGGACCTGTAATCTACTTTGTAACCGATCCCCAGTGTCCTTACTGCAAGAAGGCCGAGGCGATCCTTGAGCCGCTTGCCGAGTCCGGCAAATTCCAGGTAAAGGTCCTGCTGTACCCCCTGAGATTCCACAAGGGCGCCAAGGAAGAGTGCATCTCCATTGTATGCGACAAAAAGGGGCTTGAAGGCCTGAAAACACGCTACCGCTCCGAAAACCAGTGCGACATGGGTAAAAAACTGGTTGATGATACTGTAAAATTCCTCCAGAGCAAGGGCATTTCAGGCACACCTACCTACATATTTGCTGACGGCCGGTTCCAGTCGGGAGTGCTTCAGAAGGATGCGCTCCTGAAAAAGATAAAAGAGCATGCGGAAAAGGGAGCAAAGTAACAGATTCCCGCTGCTTTTACGGGCGTTGCCGGGCTACGGTCTGGCGGCGCTCGCAGCGCTTCTCTGTTTCGAGGTGCTTCTTTTTGCCAGAGCGGGACCAGTGCCCCGGTTCTTCTATCTCCTTGCATGGTGGCCCTATATATTCCTTGCCGACGCCGTCATCATGGCCCGTACCGGAAGTTCCCCCATGTCACGGCACATCAGGGCCTTTCCCTACCTCCTGGTCTGGTCGGTCTCCATCTGGCTGATCTTCGAGCTGTTCAACTTCCGGCTCTCCAACTGGCACTACATCCACCTGGTATCACATACGCCCGTGCGCTGGATTGGGTATGCGCTCTCTTTTGCAACTGTGCTTCCCGGTCTTTTCATCACGTCCGAACTGCTGGCCTCGTACAAACTCTTTGAAGCCTCGAGCACACACAGGTTCACCATAACTCCACGTCTTCTCGTTGTTCTCCAGATTGCCGGCGGCCTCATGCTGGCGCTGCCCCTGCTCTGTCCTGAATATTTCTTCCCGCTTGTCTGGGGCGGCTTTGCGCTGCTGCTTGATCCTGTAAACCTGCGCATGGGCGCTCCAAGCCTGCTCAAAGACCTGTCCCTGGGGCGGCCTGCCCGCATCCTTCGCCTGCTCGCAGCAGGGCTCGTATGTGGTTTTCTCTGGGAGTTCTGGAACTTCTGGGCTGCCGCAAAGTGGATCTATACAGTGCCATTTGTTGGAGACATAAAACTTTTCGAAATGCCGGTGCTCGGGTTTCTGGGGTTTCCACCATTTTCCCTGGAATGTTTCGTAATGTATGTGTTCATCAATGTCATGGGAGGGGCGCCTGTTGCCGGATTCAGCGACATTAGGCTTGAAGGCTGCGGAAAGCCGGCCGGTTTAGCCACGGTCCTGATCCTTAATGTCCTGTTCTGGCTGCCCGCATTCTGCCTGGTTGACCGGCTGACAGTGCTGTCGCTTGACTGAATCCCTTTGCAAGACATGACGAAAAAATATACATACCCGCAAAACCCCATGGTATCGGGCTTGACGCCGTGGTGACATTTTTAATCTAAAACTACCGTGACAGTGTGTCTTCTGATGCGGTGTTTTGGGCCATTGAGTCCAAGAAGCCGAGTGAAGCAGGTAGCCTTTTGCATGGTTGATTATTCTGTATAAAAATGTACCTTGTTGAAGGAGGGTTGTCAGAAAACAGCCATTTCTGGATATACACAGGATAATTGCAAGGAGGCGAGGTGATGCAGGCTGCAAGGTTATCCGGAAGCGACAGAAAATTTCTTCTCAAGGTGGCGAGAGAGGCCATCAGGAGTCAGCTGGCAGGAGAGGCCCTCAATCTGCCGTCTCCGCCCTCTTCACCCGCCCTGCATGAACATCGCGGGGCCTTTGTCACCCTGCATGAACACGGGCAGCTCAGGGGATGCATTGGAAATTTCGTGGGCAACAGGCCACTCTATGAAACCGTTGCCGACATGGCAATCTCGGCAGCCTTTCATGATCCACGCTTTCCTCCCCTTGAGCCCCGGGAATTCGGGGAGATAGACCTTGAAATTTCGGCCCTTACCCCCCTTGAACCCATTGAAGACCCAGACCTTGTTGTGGTGGGAACCCACGGCATTTACCTGATTAACGGGCCGTACCGTGGGGTTTTGCTGCCACAGGTGGCAACCGAATACGGCTGGGACAGGTACACCTTTCTTGACCAGACCTGTATCAAGGCCGGAATGGAGCCGGGCTGCTGGCGCAATCCCGCCACACGGATACTTGTTTTCAGCGCCGATGTGTTCGGCGAAAAATCCGAGGGGCTTGTGTAGCGGTGTCTTTCCTGCCGGCCGGCCCTCCATGACAGGACGTTGCACTGCGGGATGCCCCCGTGCGTATTGAACGGCCGTGACCGTTATGTTTGCGCCCTGCAATCCTCCATCGGTGGCGCAGGGCCGGTTCTCAGGCAAGGAGGACTGAAACGGACTCGCCCAAAGGTTATCCCAGGCCCACGGGGTATCTGTAATTTATCAGGAGCTGCACAAAATGTGAAAGGTCGAAAAATTCCTTTTGGGAAATGTACACGAAACCCTTGTCGCTGAAGTAGCGGTTAAGGAAATCCAACGCATTCAGCACTTGGTCCACGTCGCCGTTCTCCCGCAATATAAAACTTCTTATGGTTTCAAAGGCCGTTTTTACACTGACGGCGTCTCCGTCCTCTTTGACCAGGTCGATGCTCCTGTCCAGCAGTTTCACATAGGTCTCTTTCTTAAGCTTCAGATCTATTGAGGCCGTGGCGTAGCGGACAGGCCGGGGTTTGTCAATATTGCTGCCCTGCTTCTGGTTGTCGCATGAAATCAAGCCGAAAATACATATTGCCAAGACTAACCAACGCATATTTTACCTCCTGCCATCCTGCCGACGCAGTTTTTTAATATATTTTTATGACAAATCAAGAGCTCAAGGTTCGCAAAGTAGGATTAGATACTGTTAATAAACATGGGAACCATGTCAAGCTAAAAATTTTGAAGCAAACACATGGACAAGCCGTAGAGCCAGGGCAGTGCTGGTTTGGCAGAAACTCAGCGCAAATCGAACCGTTTTACATTACCCGTGCGCAGGGAGTCATGCATGCACTGCCGCTTGCTGCTCCCCTGTCAAGAACCGTAATGCTTTCAATGTGAAATGTCTGGGGAAACATGTCCACCGGCACACACCACCTTATGCCATATCCGGCATCTTTCAGCACCCGAAGGTCCCGGCACAGTGTCATGGGGTCACACGAAATATATACGATGGTTGGCGGGGCGGCGTCCGCCAGGGCCCTTGCCACCTTTATGGCTCCGGTCCTTGGGGGATCAAGTATTACCAGCCCGTGGCCCTGAAGCTGTTTTCTGTTCTGAACAAAATCTTCTACATCCGCAGCTTTGAAAGAGGCGTTGGTAATTGCGTTGAAACGGGCGTTTTCCACAGCCGCTTCTATTGATTCACCTGCATGGTCCACACCGATCACCCTTTCGGCCAGGGTGGCGGCAGGCAGCGAAAAGTTACCCATTCCGCAGTAGAGATCAAGAATGTTTGCGGGCGCGGGAGTTGTCTCCCTGATGGCCTCCATTAACAGTTTCACAAGCCGTTGATTCTGCACCAGATTTACTTGATAGAAGCCCAGTGGAGGGACAGCCAGTTTCAATGTGCCGGAATTCAGGGGAAGTATTGCGGGTGCGGCCCGCTGGTCAAATTTTCCGTCAGGGTCCGGAAATATCCGAAAGGCTCTGCTGTTCCTTGGGCGAATCCAGACGCTTGTGGCAAAGTCCAGTCCGGCAAGTGAGTCTGCGGCGGCTTTGGCCACCCCTTTTTGCGTTGAGGAGTTCAGCTGCGGCTGGCATTCCAGTATTAGACGGCAGCCGCCGGTGTCTCCGGTTTCAATGGTTGCGGAATAAAAGGCGGCTTTTCTGGCTGCCCGGCTGTTCAGAATGTTTTCCAGGCAAGTTGCATGAATTTTCGCAACCCGTGGGCGCATCAGGAAACAGGAATCAATTTTTGCAATGGAATGGCTTCTGGCCCTAAGATAACCAACCTCGGGTCCGGTTTCATGCCATTTGATACTTAGACGGGTGCGCGCCCGGTATTGCCATGGGGGTGAATGTATTGGAGGCCCGGGGCTGAAATCTTCAAACCCGGCGTGTCTGACCATGATTTCCCTGAATATTGACTCCTTCCATGCCACCTGCGCCTCATACGAGAGATGCTGCCACTGGCAGCCGCCACACTGTCCGAAATGGGGGCATCTGGGTGGGTTACGCAGTGGAGACGGCTCCAGTACCTCCCTGCATCTCCCAAGGATGAAGCGCGCCTTTTCCTTCTCCGTGTGCCAGGCAACCCGGTCCCCCGGTGCTGTATAGGGCAGGAATACGGCCTTTCCCTGGAAGAAGCCCAGACCGCTGCCACCATATACGAGTTTTTCAATTTCAAGGTATTTCACTTTATCAAATGCGGGCACTGAAGCCTAACTCCAGGCAGAATTGACCGGACATTAAAAAAGCCCGCGGTCTGTAAAACCGCGGGCCTGATCTCTGCCTTATGCCTTTTCAGGCTTTATCGCCAGGCTTAGAAGAACCAGAGAAGCTCGGCGGCAAAACGCATTGAAACCTTGGAGGAGTCGTCCGCATCCTCGAAGTTGATGCCTTCGCCATATGCATTAAGCGCCTGGGTGATATCCTTGGCTCCGGAGCCTGGGAACAGGAATGCCATGCCTCCCTTGAGGGTGACATTCTTGTAGATTTTGTAACGGAGCTCATGATTCCACTCAACACCCATGAAGGAGTCGATATCTACATCGCCTGCAACACCTTTTGTGGCGAAGTAGTACTCAACAGCTGATGACTGCTGGAACCACATTGCCATGACATGGGTGATGTAGGTGAACTCGCCGATCTGCGTATCAAGTCCGGCGCCAATCATCTCGAAACCGGGGTTGTTCAGTTTGGCGCCGCCGTTGATTCCGCCACCTGCCACGGTGCCGTAGTATGCAGGGAACATGCTGTAGAGGATCTGGCCAAAGATGGGGTTGCCGTCGTGCGCGATGCTCTGCTCGCTTCCGAACCTGGGAGTAAACCTTGTGATACCCACTGCGGGAGTAAAGCCTCTCAGCTTGTCGTCAGAAGGATCGCCGTCACCCTGGAGGTAGTATCCGCCAAGATGCGCGTTGAATTTTTTAAGGCCTACCACTTCGTGGAGATCAACAAGGAGATCGGCAAAGAGGGCAAATGAGCTTATATCAGCATCTTTCTTGCTGAGTTTACCCTGCATATTGTCAACATCACCTGTTACATATGCAAATTCAGCTATGGGTTTGAACATGCCATAATCGCCCTTGTAGTTGACTCCGAAGAAGTGCCTGTCAACATAGGTGCCAGCGCCATTTGCTTCAAGGTCATTATGATCCCACATGTAGAAACCTTCGATAAAGCTTCCGCCCATGGTGTATCCCAGCTTGCCAAGCATGAAGGTCCTGTCATGATCGTAGTCCTGGGCAGGGGTGCTGATGGCGTTGGTGTTGTTCACAGTTCCATCGTTTGGCGTATAACCGGCCTCGGACTCATCTTTCTTGATGTACCAGGCAGCCCACTTGAAGCCGTTTGCGCATCCTGTAATGCCAATGCCAGGGTCATCATCACCATAGACCATTCCGCCAAACTTGACATCGGCGGCCTTGACATCCCAGCCACCGTTCAGGCGGGAATTGATCCATGGCAGGTTGAATGATGCGTTGAGACGTTCAATACCGAACTGCTGGGACTGCTTACCAGATGCAAAATCTGTCCTGTCTACGCTTGCCCGGTCGAGAGTGGTATCTGATTCAAGGGCGAAGTACACATCCCAGTCCTGGTCATGGGCGAAGTTGAAAAAGAGCCTGTTTTCACCGCGGATGTAGTTGTCTTTAACAGCGCCGCCTGCCTCGGTTAGGTGCGCCCTGGTGCTGAGATAGGCGCCTGGCATGATTGTCGATGCCCTCTGCTCCTGGCCCGGATTCAGCTTGTCTGAAACACCAAAGTCCCTGTGGAGTTCAGATGTAGGCACCAGCCTTACCTGGGCGCCCATCTTGACAGTGATGTCACCAAGGGTCTGCACCTCAACAGAACCTGGCCCTGCCTGGGCAAAACCAGCCACTGTCACAGCGGCAAAAAAACATGTGATGATTGTAAGAAATCTTTTCATTTCAGCTTATCCCTCCTGAAGATATTCATATTTTTAAAATATAAAAGGTTCCTGAAATTAACACTTACACAGCAAGTCTTCTTTGGCGTCCTATCACCTCCTTATACGGTGTCACTCCCTTGTCAGGTCTTTTACCATGCCACGGGAAAAGGCCTCCACTCTTCTCCTGTAGGCATCCTGTACTAACTCTACATCCTGCATGAATTTTTCCAATTCCTGGAATGTCAGGGACTGGTGTCCGTCACACCAGGCGCTCTCAGGCTCCGGATGGCATTCCACCAGGATCATGTTTGCGCCTGAAATTACCCCCTGGGCAGCTACATGAAATATATCCAGCAGGCCGTTGGGGGCATGCTCCTTGGAGCCGACAGAGTGGCTGGGGTCAATACATACCGGCAGCCGTGTCAGCCTGTGTATAACCGGCACATGGGCAAAGTCAACAAGATTTCTGTGTGGCGCGCCCAACTGTGACTTTACCCCGCGGAGGCAGAAAACAATATTACGGTTTCCGCCACTTGCAATGTATTCACATGCATTGAGCGACTCTTCAATTGTAAGTCCCATTCCGCGTTTGTAAAGCACCGGCATCTCCTGCTGGGAACCCACCTGCTTGAGAAGCTCAAAATTCTGGGCATTTCTCGTGCCTATCTGCAGTATTATTCCTGTAGGGTTGCCAGCCTTTTCCAGTTCTTCGCGGATTTCATCTATATGCTGTTCCCGGAGCACCTCCATGGCAATGGCCTTTATGCCGTATTTGCCTGCAAGTTCAAAGACCCACGGCAGACACTCCCTGCCGTGCCCCTGAAAATCATAGGGGCTGGTGCGGGGCTTGTAGGCGCCCATGCGTGCTGTCTGAAGCCCGATTGACTGGAGGAATTTGAATGTGGCCTCGACATTTTCAGGGGTATCAACCGCGCATGGCCCTGCAAATACATGAAGGCCTTCCTGATCAAACTTGATGCCGTTATATTCAAACCCAACCGGCACGAAATTGACGTCGTGCCTGCCGATCTGCCTGTACTTGGTGGATACACGCACAACCTGCTCCACGCCGTTCATGGCCTTGACCACCTCTTCGGGTATGTTGTGCGTGGGCCCTATAAGGTGCATCTCTCTTACTGTGCGGGTTTCACCCTGAAACTCCACAATCCTGATGTTTACGCCGGGAAAATTTTCAAGAAATTCCCTGATGCGGCGTATTTCACTTCCCTGCGGTTCTACTTCCTTGCCTAAAATGATGATCATGCCGAAACCTGATTGCCTGAATCTGATTATCTTTGTTTATCGGCCTGTACTGCACAAACGTTACAATTTTTTTACTTATTACCACTGGTGACTATACTGGTCAACTGATTATCTCATCGGAATAACGCAAT
>JALVQQ010000107.1:0-1180 GCA_027025395.1 Deltaproteobacteria bacterium
GGTCTATGGGTGCAGAGAAGGTTGAGCAGGCAAAAAAAGAGGGGAACCTTTTGGGAGGGCTTTTAATAGGAGAGGAGAAGAATTGAAAGCCGAGGTTCCCCTGAAAAATTGTTATTGATTTTCTGTATCAATTAAAAGTTATGTATGTTTTAAAATAGTGCAACCCGGTTTTTTTAGTTCAACCCGGGAAAACATGGACATATTGCCCAGTAAGTTCATCAAGTAGTAACTTTCCAATAGGTCCGTGCAAATTCTTCTGTATCTGCTTACAGGGTGCTGTAGATACATGACGGAGGACGCGCAGGCGTACAACGCGTACTTCAAGCGTCTGATCCCGCGAGATGCGCCTGCCTGTGAGCAGATATATCAATTCAAGCCAGGTAGTTCACAACATCTTTTCTTGTGAGTTCATCCCGGATGCCGAACCTGGTAAGCACAAAGTCGTATTTAACAGGATCCGAAGGATTCAGCCTTGAAAATGCCCTGGTGATTTCAAGGGCTGCTGCAAGATTAGGCTGTTTTCTCTCGGTAAGGCCGAGTTCCCCGGCGATGTGGAACATGTGGGTATCAAGAGGTACGACAAGATCCGAGGGTGAAATTACAGTCCATCCCCCTGGATCTACCCGGTCGCTTCTCACCATCCACCTCAGGAAGAGAAAGAGTCTCTTGCATGCACTTTTTTTTGCAGGATCGGGCAGCAGGTAAGAGCTCGGCAGGCCGGCAAGCTCAAGGAGTTCGTCCACAGCACGTTTCAGCCGCTCGACAGTTCCTTGAGGCCCCGGGGTATCAACCGGTGGAGAAAAGAGCGCCTCAAGGCCTCCGTGTTTTTCTATGGCGCGCTTGAGGGCGAGCATGAACCTTGCCATCTCGCTGCCCCCGGTAAACCTGTAGCTGAAATGGCCAAATGACCTGGTTAACAAGGCCTCGCTTGAAGATATGAGGAACCGGTGTGGAGATGGCCCTGTTATATCAAGGCAGATTTTTATGCTTTTTAGTATCTGTTGTACCCGGCCGTATGCCAGGCATGCAGATATGAGGCCCGCAAGTTCCCGGTCCAGTGGATGGGAAAAGCCGTAAAGGACCTCCAGGGGGTCAGGATGGATGTATCTTCTCCTGTTATAACGCTGATAAAGGGATTCAAGGCCCTGGAACAGGGCCCTTTCTCTCTTGTTCAAATTAT
>JALVQQ010000107.1:1190-1851 GCA_027025395.1 Deltaproteobacteria bacterium
GACCTGGCATGCTTCTGGGACTCTGGCCGGTAAGGCTGGATGTGGCAGACATGAGTTTGGTAAGATCCCTGCTGCCGCACCCGGGGCATTCAGGTGCAGACGTTGTTGAAAATATCAGCAGTTCGCTTACCTTTCCGCAATTTTCACACCTGTACTCGTAAATAGGCATTTTTCTGTCTACCTTCTGTTTTATTCAAACAGCCGTACACGGGGAATATCCCCGTGGGGGTCTATTAATGAGGGGCACCACATTGATGGTCCTCTCCATGTTCGTGCCCGGAACACGTGGGGCCGGTTGCACCTTTCAGGTTTCCTGCCAGGAACTCCTCCACTGCCCTTGAAGGGTCGCCTGCGGAGACGCCGGCGATTACCTGGATTCCTGCCTGGTTAAGGAGCTCTACTGCACGCGCCCCTATTCCTCCGCAAATAATGTGGGTAACCTGCTGCTGCTTCAGCCAGGTGGGCAGGGAGCCGGGTTCATGGGGGGGCGGATTATCCAGCCAGCTTCTTTCAATGTTTCCATCGTTTACGTCCACGAAACCGAACTGGGGTGCATGGCCGAAATGGCTGCAAAGCATGCCGTTTTCTATTGGAAGGGCTATTCTCATCATTTTTTTTCAGCCTCCTTATCTGACTCTTCGTTTTTCTTGAGTGCCAGTTG
>JALVQQ010000108.1 GCA_027025395.1 Deltaproteobacteria bacterium
CAGTAAACGGCTCTATCCTGTTTGATAACCGGTATCTGGGCAAACCCCTGGTATTTTGCGGAACCGGAGGAATTATTCCTGTGGAGGTGTGCGGCAGGCCGGGCCATGAGAAAAAGGCGCAGCCCGGAGACGCCATCGTCATGTGCGGCGGCCGCATAGGCAAGGACGGAATTCATGGCGCTACATTCTCTTCCGAAGAACTGCACGAAGGCTCTCCGGCAACCGCGGTTCAGATAGGAGATCCCATAACCCAGAAAAAGATGACTGATTTCCTTCTCAGGGCCAGGGATCTCTGCCTCTACAACTCCATTACCGATAATGGCGCAGGCGGGCTCTCCTCATCTGTTGGGGAAATGGCCGAGGAGTCAGGCGGCTTTGAGCTGCACCTTGACAGGGCCCCGCTGAAGTATGCCGGGCTGCAGCCCTGGGAGATCCTGGTGTCAGAGGCCCAGGAGCGCATGACGGTGGCGGTCCCCCAGGAGAAACTCCATGAGTTTTTGGCGCTTTCAAAGCGCATGGACGTGGAGTCAACCGTGCTCGGCACCTTCACCGACTCGGGCAAGTATCACTGCCTTTTTAATGGCAGAACCGTGGCGTATCTTGACATGGATTTCGTACACAACGGCGTGCCCCAGCTCAGGCTTGAAGCCCGCTGGGAGCCCCCTGTGCACGACGAGCCGGAATTTACAGAGCCTTCGGACCTTGGGCGGGAGCTCAGGATTCTCCTTGGAAGACACAATATCTGCAGCAAGGAGTATGTTGTCCGCCAGTATGACCATGAGGTCCAGGGCGGCAGTGTGGTCAAGCCTCTGACAGGCGCGCTGGACGATGGACCAAGTGACGCTGCGGTCATACGGCCTGATCTTGAATCTTTCGAGGGGTTGGTTGTATCCCACGGAATCTGTCCCAGGTACAGTGATATTGATACCTATCACATGGTATGCTGCGCGGTTGACGAGGCTGTCAGAAACGCCATCGCCGTTGGCGGCAGCCTTGATTTCATGGCCGGGCTGGACAACTTCTGCTGGTGTGATCCGGTTCAGTCGGAAAAGACCCCTGACGGCCACTACAAGCTGGCGCAGCTGGTAAGGGCCAATCGCGCCCTGTATGATATATGCACCTTCTATGGAGTGCCGCCGATATCCGGCAAGGACAGCATGAAAAATGACGCCACCATTGGCGGTGTCAAAATCTCCATTCCTCCAACACTGCTCTTTTCGCTTGTGGGCAAGATGGATGACGTCCGCAAGGCCGTGACCATGGACGCCAAGGCGCCTGGCGATCTTGTGTATGTGCTTGGTGTCACCCGTCCGGAGATGGGGGCGTCGGAGTATTTTGCTGAAAAAGGCTATGTCGGCAACCAGGTGCCAAGGGTCGATATGGACTCTGCGCGGGCGAGGTATCTTGCGCTTGAAAAGGCGATTTCCCAGGGGGTGGTACGCTCCTGTCACGACTGTTCTGACGGCGGCCTGGGTGTGGCCCTTGCCGAAACCGCGTTTGCAGGCGACCTCGGCATGGTTGTTGATCTTGACGTGGTCCCATCGTCAGGCGTGGACAGGCTGGATTATCTGCTCTTCAGCGAGAGCCAGAGCCGTTTTGTGGTCACTGTGGCCCAGCCTGACCGGGCCAGGTTTGAGGATATCATGGCAGGGACGGATTTTGCCGCTGTGGGGCGGGTGAATTCGGTAAAATACCTGGTCATGGGCTACAAGAACAGGACAGTGATGAATGAATCCATTGAGGAGCTGAGGTCCGCCTGGCAGAGACCCCTTGCGTGGTGATGATGCCGTGGATATCGACGCACTTGTAGAGGACGAGCTGCTGATGCTCCGGCATTCCGGAGAAAT
>JALVQQ010000109.1 GCA_027025395.1 Deltaproteobacteria bacterium
CTTGAGAGAGAGCGCTACCGTCTGCTGGTTGAAGACCTCCGGGAGGGATATGTCGAGTTGGAAAAGGGCAGGGTGGTATATGCCAACCAGGCTATGCTGTCCCTGCTGGGCTCCTCATTATCTGAAATCAGTAACAAGGAATTTGCCAGGCTATTCCCCAAGTCTCTTCAGGAAGGTGTTGCGGAAATGCTTGATGCCCTTTCCAGGAGAGAGGTTTGTGTGTGGCATGAGGAACTGGTCATGCTTGATGAGACCGGCCGGGATGTACATGTTGACGTAAAGTTCAGAACCAACCACATGGCGGGTGATGGTGGTTCAGTGGTTGGCGTTTGCAGGGAGGTGACTGACAGGGATATACTCTGGGACAGATTGGTCAGGGCGGAGAAACTGGCTCTGATGGGCGAGATGACCGCCGGTATAGCCCACGAACTCAATAACAAGCTTACACCCATACTTGGGTTTGTGGAGCTGTTGCGCATGAATGATCCTGCTCCTGACAATGCGGTCCGCATTGACGCCATACATGCAGCGGCATTGGCGGCCAGGGAGATAGTAAAGCCGCTCCTTTCGTTTGTTAGGAAGAGTGGTGACAAGGTCAGGGATGTTGACATGAAACGTCTCATAGATTCCTCGCTTTCAATGGTCCTGGCGAGTTTTTCTGCGTCATCAGTCAAGGTGGAAAAGTATTTCCATGCGGATGCGCCAATGGTAAGGGTCGATGCCGTTCAGATAGAACAGGTGCTTATCAATATTTTCAAGAATGCCCTGGAGGCCATGGGCAGCCAGGGAACGCTTATCGTAGAGTGCATGGAACTCGACGGCGAGGTGGTGGTGAGGATTGGCGATACGGGCCCGGGTATCCCCAAGGAGATAAGAGAGCGTATCTTCAAGCCTTTCTTCACAACAAAAGGACGTGGAAGAGGTACTGGCCTTGGGTTGAGCATCTGCAAGGACATTATACACAAACATGGCGGCAATATCTGGCTCAAGACCGAACCAACCGGCACGACTTTTATTATTACTCTCCCGTCAGCGGCCGAGTCAGGTTTGCGCGTTTCAGGCGGAACTGATGAAAATGACGGCAGAAGTGGCGGTGTCCAGGCGAACAGGCAGATGCGTTCCATGCTTGTTGTGGATGATGAAAAGGAAATAGGCAGGATGATAGGAGAGATTTTTGCCTCTGAATTCCGGGTTGACCATGTTTCAGACGGCAGGCGTGCGCTGGAGCGCCTCTGCAGAAGGCGATACGATATTATAATTTCAGATATCCGGATGCCGGTAATGGATGGGATGGAGTTTTATGAGGCTTTACGCAGTTCCTTGCCCAGATATACCGACCGTTTGGTCTTTATAACCGGCGCCGCATCTGCCCCGGAGGTGTGCGCTTTCTTCAAGGAGACCGGAGTCCCCCATCTTGCCAAGCCCTTCAAGATTGAACAGCTGGTTGAAATGGTTGATTCAGTTGCCGGAGCCGCTCCCCAGAGGATGGCTGCCTGAGCTGGCATTCTGCCCGTCCGCAGCGTTTTTGATAAAACGCTGCAGCTGTTTCCTGTAATAGCCCTTGCCTGATTCCGTCTTGGCCAGGGCCTCTTTTTCTGTCTTTATCGCCATGTCCACATATCCATTGATGAAAAAGGCTTCGGCAAGCGTGTCCAGGATATAATTCAGCGGTTTTGCAGAAGCGGCTCTTGCCGCGTACATCAGGGCCAGTTCCGGCTGAAAGAATTTGCTGTCGCGTGCTGTTGCATGGAGCCATGCCAGGTTGTTAAGCGCATCCGGATTGTCTGGTTCAAGTTCCAGCGCCTTCCGGTAGGCATGAACAGCCCTGTCGTAATCATGCTGGCGGGCAAACAGGTTGCCCAGCATGAGATACCAGGATGCGTTTCTGCTCCCTCGGTTCAGAATCTGGTCCATATATGCCCTTGCCATGTTGGCTTGGGCGTTTTCCTTCCATCTTTCAATCGGCATCATCCCTGGAGTCAGGGAGAGAATCAGCACGGCGGCCATGAAAACAGCCCTGCCTCGGTTAAGAATTATGTTGTGCTGCTTCACAAGGCCGGGGTTGCCTGCCGCCCTTGCAAGAAAATCAATGCGCTGGGCGATGCTGTAGTGGTGCCAGCTCGGTTTTTCCCTTGTGCCTCCAGAGAGAATGGCGACTTTTTCAAGCGCCGCAACCATGTGCCACGGGTGTCCCTGCGTTCTGAATACCGACAGGTCGGCCTGGCGTTCAAAGTTCCGCATGAACCATCCCATAAGAAAACGGAAGTAGAGCAGTATAAGAATGACCATTGGCAGCACGGCGGCAAGGGATATGACAGGCCGGGGCGTATCCTGCAGCAGCAGCAGGACCGACAGGAAGGATTTTTGGGAAAGTATCCATGTCCATAGCGGATCCATCAGGCGGTAAATGACAATGGCATAGCATGCAAGAAAGAAGACGTACCACAGGATGTGTTTTCGTAAAACATGCTCGGTTTCATGTGACAGCACGGCCTCTGTCTCTTCGGGCTGAAGATAGCTGATCAGAGCGGGGGTGAGCAGCATGTACCTGAAGCCTGGAATTATCCCCACCACCGCCGCGGTGCAGGCCTTTCCGCCCTTGAGGGGCCAAAGATAAATATTGTTGAAGGAAGTGCCTCTTTTCCTGATAAATTTTTCGATCGCCTCCCTCGATTTCCCCTGGGGCAGCGGGGTGCATTTCCACATCCGCACCAGCACCGGCGGAATCAGCACTGTGAGCAGGATTGTGAACATGGCTAGCGAAACCAGGGGGCCCGCATCGGAGTTCAGGATTGACCTCAGCCATCCGGGCGCCCATTTTGTGGCTGTCTCAAGCAATACGGTTAAGATAATGTAGGGCACCAGGGCTGGCAGAATGAGGCTGAGCTGTTCATTTACGTGTGAGCCAAGGCCTTCCATGACCGCCCCTCCCCGTCGTGCGGCCAGCCATTCAGCGGCCCACAGCAATGCCAGGTAGCCCAGGAAAAGAAGAATGCCTGCAAGTTCGGCAAGCATGGGAAACGAGTGTATCCATGATACGGAATAGAGCAGGTCCCTGATGTCCAGGACATAGAAATCCGCGGCCAGGGGGAGCAGCGCGGCAGGTTGAAGCCTTTCGGCAGCCTCGGCCCTTGACTCCGGGGGGGAGCGCATTATCAGTATGTAGAGGCAAAGGGCATAGATGATGGTTTTTGCTGCCCACAGGGCCAGGGTATGTGGTAACGTATAGGCAAGCTGACTGTCCGAGGGCGAGCCGGCCATGAGCACCATCGCCATCATCAATGATATTATCTGGCTGTAAGGCATGATTGCCGCAATTTTAGCACCGGTGTCTCTTATTTTAAAGCATTAGATGACGGGCTTACGGGGCCATTTATGTTTCCACGGATTCAGCACAGGGCTGGCGCATAAAAGTTAAGTTTGGGTCAGACGGTGCCGATGCAGATATTAATGTAACTTGCTGGATTCCGGTTGGAACCTGCAATATGCCCGCGCGGGCGGCAAGGGTTGGAGATTCGTCAGCTGCTGACTGGAGGAGAGTTGTGAACAATCTGAATATCTATTGGCAAAAGGTGCTTGAGGCCCTACGCACCGAAAATATGATCGAGTTTTTTACCAACCGTGACCCCGTGGCCCTTGCCACGGATCCCTGGGTAATAGTTCCTGCTGTGGCAGTGATTGTTGGCCTCTACTGCACGAAGTTCAAGAAGTTTGCCGCGGTTCTTATAGGTCTATGTGTTATGTGGGTCGGTTTTTATTACGGGATTCCCGAGGAGGGGGCGCCCATTGACCTGAAGACGGTTGTCACCCTGGGGGGAACATTCGTTGGAGTTGGCGCCTACTGGATTTATGTATTCCTGATTCAGGACTGATTGTGGCATGGCCCGGCAGGGTGATGTATGGGCCAGGAAAAACGGCTGGATTTTGTCGCCATGTCTGTTTTGATAGAATGCATGGAAAACAGCGTAATGTATTAAATGTATTCTTGAATGGCGCCTGGCCGCCAGGCTTCTGCCAGCGCCGGTTATAATGACGGGCCGCGGGCCTCCTCAAGCCGTTGCTTTGGCCTTTTGGGGCAGGCCCTGATATGTATGCTGGATTTCCTTCTTATATTTCATCTTCCAAACCCTTCGCCTGAAAAAAACGTGCTATATCCCGGCATGCCTGTGCTGTTTGTCAAGCTCAACCGGTCTGGCTTTCTGCCTGATTCCTCAAGGGGGCAAGGTGGTGACATCGCCAATAAATGAGTTGTTGAATACTGTTTATCACAGGTTGTTTCAGAGGTTCGGGCCCCAGGGCTGGTGGCCCGCGGATACGCCGTTTGAGGTATGCACGGGAGCGATACTTACCCAGAACACCTCCTGGAAGAATGTCAGAAGGGCCGTGGCCAGGCTGAAGGAGGCCGGGGTCATGGCACCGGAACCCCTTTACAGTCTTCCTGTGGAGGAACTTGCCGAACTCATAAGACCGGCTGGTTACTATAATATCAAGGCGCGGCGGCTAAAAAATTTTCTTGACCTTCTGGTCAACAGGTTTCAATCAGACCTGGATGCCCTTTTTTCATCCGGGCTTGAGTCGGCACGCGCCACACTGCTGTCCGTAAAGGGCATAGGGCCTGAAACAGCTGACAGCATGCTGCTTTATGCCGGTGGAATCCCGTCCTTTGTAGTAGACGCCTATACTATTCGTGCCCTTGCCCGTCACGATATAGTGACCGGCGAGGCGGATTATCATTCTGTAAGAGATCTCTTTATGGAGAATTTGCCCCACGATGCCGCCCTTTTCAATGAATTCCATGCCCTTTGGGTGAGGGTGGGCAAGGAGTTCTGCAAAAAAGGCAAACCCAGATGTGAGGAGTGCCCGCTAAAGGGTGTTTGAGCGTTATGCTGCCGGCCCGGGCGTTTTGGGAGTATGTCAGGGTGTTGCCCGGTAACGGACAGGCTTGAGTTTTTGGGTAACGGGTTTTGATTGGGTGGCCGCGGCTTGTTATTGTCCACCTGGGCCTGGGTCGTGCCCGGCCCGCTTCATGCATGCCTGTGCTGGTTCATGCCGGCCTTGATGCCGATGTTGACACGTTTTGGCCCAGCGGTTAGTCTTGAAACGGGATTTTTAGCGTCGTGTTTGTTTGTTTATTATTTTAAAATTAGATAGAGAGGTATTCAGTTTATGAAGAGTGTTAGAGCAATTGCAGTTGCACTTGTGGCGGTTCTGTTTGCTGTTTCACCGGCCTTGGCAGGTGAGAAGACCGTGAAGATTCTTGCCCCCTGGCAGGCTCATGGCCAGGTATTCAAGGTGGCTCCGGACAAGATCAAGGTAGTCGGGATGTTCGATGGCATAATGTATATTGACAACAGCAGTGGAGATCTCGATGCGGCGGTCTTCATGTGCCCTGCCAGTGAGTATATTGACCTTAAAACCGGCAGGACGGTAATCGAGGCCGATTGTGTTATAAGCAAGGGCGGGGACAGGGTCGCCTATGCAAAGCTTGACGCTACAGGTCACATAGGTTCCGCAAAGGGTACTTTCACCCTGAAGGGGGGCGAGGGAAAATGGAAAGGCATGTCCGGCCAGGGCGATGTTGTAATACGGACGGCCCTTGGCGATATCGCCGTTCACAAGAAAAGCGGCGCGGTCATAGACAAGGCTGCGGGCCTTGCGGTATGGCCTGCCTTGAAAGTCCGCCTGCCATAACTTCGCCGTTTCCCCGGGGCTGCGCAACAGGGGTGCTGCCGGGCGCTTGAAGTACAGTCAAGTCTGCGCAGCCCGCGTCCCGGGAGCAATAGAAACATTGATGAAAGCAAAAGCCGGGTTCTGCCCGGCTTTTTTTACGCCTCGCGCTCCACTTGCAGGTTGTTGAGAACTATTCCTCTACGGTTATTACCGTGTGGACATTGCCCCTGGGGTGGAAATCCCCGGTTATTTTAAGGGACTTGGGCGCAATAGTCTTTTTGAGTTCGTTGAATATTACGTTGGTGGACTCTTCGTGTGAAATGTGCCTGTCCCTGAAGCTGTTAAGGTAGAGTTTCAGGGATTTTAGCTCCACGATGTACCGGTCGGGAACATATTCTATCTTAATGGTGGCAAAATCCGGATATCCTGATCTTGGGCAGCGGCAGGTAAATTCCGGGAATGTGATTGTTACCGTATAGTCCCTCTCTGTGGAGGGATTGGGCCAGGGTTCAAGCCTGGCTTCTGCAATCTCTTTTTCTCCGTATTTCATTTCTGAACTCTCCGGTTTTCCGCTATGGGAAATTTCTTTTTCCGTAACAGTTCATGTACCGGAACCAACCTGATTTTTTTCTGCAGTACAGGCAGTTCACGGTAAAGCACCTTGAGGGTAATTTCCAGGGGATGACCGATGGCTATGGCCTCTCCATGCCTGAATGCCAGGGATACGAGGCGGGAAAGTTCATGCCTGACCGCCTTCCTGTCCGCGTTGTGGTCAAGAAATACAGCGCGTCTTCCAGCGGGAACGCCCAGTTTGCGGGCTACATCGTATGCAACAGTGCGTGCAGATGTTCTGCTGTCTATGAAAAACATGTGACGCCTTCCGATTTCGGTAAGCACTGTCTCCATGGCACGGGTGTTTTCCGTGAATCTTGATCCCATGTGATTATTTGCTCCTGTGGCGCATGGTACGGCATCCAGGTCTTTTTTCAGTGTGGAAACCAATGTCTCAAAATCCATGTCAAGCCTGAGCACTCCTGGCCCGGGATTTATTCCCCCGTTTTTGGGCTCCATCGGGATATGGACCATTACGTCCCTGCCCATTGACGCAGCCTGTAGGGCAAATTTTCTGGTATTTGGGGCGAATGGCAGAAATGCGTAGGAGATAGGGGCCTCAAGCCTGAGAAATGCCTCGTCAAGCGCATAATCATAGCCCATGTCATCGATAATTATGGCCACGCGGGGCCGCATTGGCCCAACTGGCTGACGCGGGGGCGGCAATTGGGGCTGCCGGGGCGCCGGGACGGGCCGTGATGTGAAGTCCTCAAAGGGCGGCCTTGCATTCTGCGGGATGGTTCGGGGGGCAGGAAGCATGTAGATAATTGCAAGCACGGCGCCGCATGCGGCAAGTGCCACGGAGGCAGGCAGAATTCCCTTGTATCGTCTGTTGCACGATTGTGCCTGCTTGTGCGTTTTTTTGCGAGCCATTACCGGATGTTCCAGGAATTTTTCAGCTCCGGCCCCATGACGGACGGTTTCTTTCAGGTTCTTTTTTCATGGCTGAATTCAAGGTTGTATTAACGGGCCTGGACATGGTGCAGGCTGTCACCGGGCTTATTTGATGACCTCAACGACATTAAGCCTTCCGTTTGCAGGGTTCAGGTACCTTATCTGGGCCCTTACATCCGCCTCGTCAATGTCGTTGGAGACTGCAATGTTTATGTGGTGCCTGCCGGGAGACAGCCCTCTCAGGAGCCATTTGGCCTGGTTGCCGTGCTGGTTGTACTTGTTCTGCGGCGGTTCGGCGGCAATCAGCCTGGTGCCCTTGGGAAGGGTCAAGGTCAGTATAACAGAGCCTGGTACGGGATTTCTGATATCAAGCTCAATCTGGATGGTTCCGCCCTTGCATTTGACGAACCTAGCGTCTGCCGGTTCGGCGGCAGCCAGGGCCAAACTGCTTGCAAGCGCAGTGCATGCCGCAAGAAGCATCAAGGTTATTAAAGCTGCAAGTATCATGAATTGGCGCCGAGTCTGCCCGTAAATGGCAGAGGCGGGGATTGCCCACGGGTGTTTACGGGCTGGAGTGGGGCTGGCTTTCATGCGATTCCTCCTCTTGCTTCACTGACAGGGGCGTGTTCCCCCTTTCCACCGGGATGTATTTTTTTCTTGCCCGGTCCCATTCGTAACCTCCGGCAGACCATAGCCGCTTGATCTCTTCAAGGTAGGGCGCTACCGTATCAATGTCTCCGAATTCTCCAAATACACGAAGTATCTCTTCGTCGTCTATCTGGCCGTCGCTGTTTATGTCCGCCCAGTGGTACGGTTCAGCCGAGATTGACGAGTTTCCTTCCGGCACAATAGTCCTGTTTTTGCCTGAATTGACAGTTATGGAGCCTGAGAATTGCATAAGCATTCCTGCTGGTACGTCCTCTTCGATTTGCGCCATGTAGCAAATAATGATTGGCTCTCCCGTTCCGGAAACTATCCATTTTATCTGTTTTCTGTCAGGGGTTGATGCTGACCACCGAGGCGCCGACCCGGTGATATGAATCCCCTTAGGGAGCACATCCGTGATAATCAGGGATATGCGGCCGGAATCAGCGGGCGTGACATGAATCATAACCGGAAAGCCGGAGCCGGGCGGGGCATGGGATGGCAGTATCCGCTGAGCCGACAACCTGTGGGTGTCAGCCTGCCGGTTCAGCAACAAAAGTGCCGAGGCTGCCAGCGCCGCAACCGCAACAAGGAAAAACAGCAGCTTCCGGCGTGCGCCCCAAAACAGTGGCATCCAGGGTGCTTCGCCATGAGCCCCGGACGGTCCGGAGCCGGTACTGCCCCGGGTATTGCGGCTGCTGGCAGGCGTACTGCTGGCTGAAGTCCCGGTTTCGTGACTGGCGCTCTCCTTTTTTTCCAGTATATCTTCCAGGTCGACTTCAAGGGTTTCCGCAAGCTTCAGGGCGTTTTCTTTCTTGATGGACGGGTACTTGCGGTTTTCCCACCGGGATATGGTGTCGGTGGTGACACCCACTGATGACGCAACATAAAGCTGGGTAAGCCCGAGTTTTTCCCTAAGGCTCCGCACGCGAGTTCCGTCTATGCTGACCATGGGCGGGCCGCCGTACGGAGGTTTTTTTATTTGATCATTCCTGTCCGGCATCTGTAACAGTAAAGCGATCCCTCTTGGGGCGCGGCGTGCAACCAGTCAATAAAATCCGGCGTTCCCGCACCCTTTTACATGGGGCTTCAGGCGCAAGGTGCTGAAGTATTCCCTCTTGGGGCTGATAAAAGCCGTTGGTTTTATGACTACCATGAAAATATATTCCTGTACAAGACAAACCTTTGACATGCCGCAGCCTGCCGGAGAAAGGGCGACCGGAAAGAGTCTGTCTGCGCCAGGGCCTCAAAACGGCTTGTGACCATAAAACTGCTTGTGACCTTCATGGGCCGGGGGAGCCGAGATGCATATTTAAATGGCAGCGGCTTTTAGTTCATCGACGTGCCTGGGGAGATTGGAGCTGATTATCGCTTGATCTCCATTGCTGCAGCTCATGAGGGCAGGGGCAAGAGCCTCGTAAACGGCCAGCAGTTCATTATGGGAAAATTCTTTTACAAGAGTGATAACACGATCCGCTGTATCAGAAGGGATTCTGCCCCTTCTGGCCATCACGGCGCAGCCCTGACGAAACCCTGCAAAGACCTGGGGAAGAACCTTTTTGTGCAGCCATACAGGCTCTCCCGTGCCGTCAATCCTGTCAAGACGCATCCTGGCGGCCATGTCCAGCAGAAAACAGAGGGAGTTAAGCTCTGGCGTGCGGCCATCTTCAGTAATGTCAAACAGGGGCCCGTACTCCCTTACCGTGGTTAGCCGGGTCTCGATGCTGTGCTTGGTGTACCTGACAATGAAATCGCCTGCCGCATGGTGCCAGAGGCGGACCTGATCTCCTGTGAAGGGATTGTGGCACAGGGTAAGTGTGCGGGACATCTGGCGGAAAAGGGCATTTTCCGCCTCTTTTGGCAGGAAAAAATATTGCCGGTCCGTATCCCATACGATTATTTTCAGCCGTCCGTTCCTGGGGTCGCGGGACAGATGCCATTCATAATAGCCGTCCAGCCACTGGGAAAGTGCCAGCACAAAATTCGTACCCGTTTCCCTATGGGGCATGCTGTGAATGAAAAAAGGCCGGGGAAACAGGTCATCCCCTGCCTGTTCACGGAGCCTGGCAACCATTTCGAAGTCCCTTTCAAGGCAGGTTCTGCCCCGTGCTGAAAAAGCCAGAGAGACGGCAAATCTGGTCTCGAAGCCATCCAGGTGGATCCTGACGGAAAAGATATGGTAAAAGGCCCCGAGTTTTTCGCTTGTAATCGTAATCTTACCTGCCCTGTCAAGTGATTGTGAGTGGATATTGCAGGTGGTTGAGAGCGCCTCCATGAAACTGCTTTCGCATTCATCCACAAATTGTGCAACCATGCCGAAGCAGTCGCGCAGGGTAAGGGCGCCGTGGGTGGAGGAGAGTGAAGTAATCAGCGGCTTGTCAAGGTGCTCCCTGGTGGCCAGGATGGTGCCGCCTTCACAGGAAAAGAGGTATTCCGGCCTTGTCATGGAGGTTTTATGCCGTTTTGCCGTGGCAAATTTCATGAGGCGAGGTGCCGTGCCGGCTGATTGGTGAAACATGAAGGCCCGCAGGACACGGATTCGCCTGGTTGGAAAGAAAGCCAGTGCCTTTTGTTCGGAAACAAAAAAAGGGGAGCACGGCTCCCCTGGACATTCTGCATGGAAAAAAGGGTTGATTAGCAGCCTTCAACAGCCGCAGCGGCCTTGACCTTGATCTTTACGCTGTCGCCGGATTTTGCCTTGCATTTGCCATCCAGCTTGATAACCAGTTCGCCACCGTCGTTTTTCTCAACAGTGCCTTTGCATTTTGCTGCCATGCTGACCCCGGCCATTCCGATTGTGAACATCAGCGCCACTGCCAGTGAAACAAGTTTCTTGCTCATGATACTTTCCTCCTTGATGTTAGCGGTTCCGATGAGGCGTCGCACTCTCATGAACCGCGTGATGAATTCATATTCAGTTAGTAAACGACGTTTATCAATGTGTCAAGGGGCTGTTTTAAAAGCCCTGTTTATCTGTTAGGTTAAAAAACAGTAACTTCAAGCCCCGTGCATGCGCAAGGCTTGATGTTTCAAGACCGCTGCTGTTCATGGAAGGCCCGAGTGCCCCGGGTATCGGCTGTCCCGGTGCCTGCGCGGGAT
This sequence comes from Deltaproteobacteria bacterium, assembly GCA_027025395.1. GTDB lineage: Bacteria > Desulfobacterota > Dissulfuribacteria > Dissulfuribacterales > QOAL01 > S144-17. The sequence goes on from JALVQQ010000109.1 coordinate 10,921, forward strand.
TCATTTTCCCGTCCCCCGCGCACGGAAATAAGGCAGGTATATTTTTTATGGATAAACATGTTGAAGAGAACAAGATAAGACTCCTGCTTGATCTGGTGTTGAAACTGAACGAAACGTTCCTTGAGGCATCTGATCTTGAGGACGTGCTGAGCGCCGTGCTTGTGGGTATCACCGCTGGCGAGGGATTGGGGTTCAACCGCGCCTTTCTCTTCAAGCTTGATGAAGACAGCGGGCATATCAAGGGTTCTGCCGCCATAGGCCCGGCTTCCGCGGAGGAGGCCGGAAGGATCTGGCATGAAATAAGTGTCAAGCGCCTTTCCCTGTTTGACATTCTCGATAATGTGCGGACGAGGATGAAGGATGAGGGAAATCCCCTTTTATCGGTAATCTCCGGTTTTTCTGTCCCGCTTGACAATGCGGATCATGTTTTGGTTGCCTCCCTTCAGGGGCAGGGGGCTATGCATGTAAGGCGCGGGGAGGCGCTGATTTTTGACGGAGGCCACGAGCTGTGCGACCTGTTTGGCGTGGACGAGTTCGCAGTGGTGCCTCTTGTGACACACCGGCGTCCCTTCGGGGTTGTAGTGGCGGACAACTATATTACGCGGCGCCGGATTACCGAAAGTGACCTGGATGCCCTGCACCTGTTCGCCGGGCTTGGGTCAATTGCCCTGTGCCAGGCCTCCATGTGTTCTCTGATGCAAGATCGCATAGTAGATCTGCAACGTCTTAACAGCGAGGTGGTGCGCAGCCGGGGGCTTCTTATAAAAGCCGAAAGATATGCGGCTATTGGCAAGATGGCCGATCAGCTTCTGCATGAGCTCAGAAATCCTGTTTCCGCAATTGGCGGGCTGGCCGGCGTTTTAAGGAAAAGGCTGTCCAGGGATTCCGGGCTTGGCAAATATGCGGAAAATATCATCACCCAGTGCGAAAGGATAGAGCGTACCCTTGACGAGCTCTTTGAACTTGCGCATGAACCAACGCTTTCCGGGACGGAAGAGGTAAGGCTTCATGGCCTTGTTTCAGCTACTCTTGATATCTTCAGGCATGAAATGGCGCGTCTTGACATTGACCTTGAGGTGAATTTTCCTGATCAGGAGCCGGTAGTTCATGTTGACAGGGCCTATTTCCAGCAGGCCTTGATTAATGTCATTAAAAATGCCATTGAGGCCATGCCTGATGGCGGACTGCTCGTTGTTTCAGTTGAATATGATGACACCACGGTCAATATCAGGGTTAAGGACTCCGGTCTTGGTATTGCCAGGGCGCACCTTAACAGGCTTGACGAGCCATTTTTCACCACCAAGAGCCATGCAATGGGCCTGGGGCTCAGCCTTGGCAAAAAGGTTCTTGAACAGCATGGCGGCAGCCTTGCAGTAGAATGCAATGAGGCGGGGGGCGCAACTGTTACACTTACAGTTCCCCGGTGCCACAAGGCCTGAACGCGCTGCCTTGCCGCGCTTTTTGGTTGCCTGAACCGGTTCAGGTTGTACGGTTTGATTTTATGAACTCTGAATATCTTGTAGATACGCATGTACATCTTGATATAAGCCCCCTTGACTCTGATGTCGCTGGGGTTATGGCGCGTGCCGCCGAGGCCGGGGTATGCCAGGTGATTACAATAGGCATAGATGAGGCTTCTTCTAAGCGCGCCATTGCCTGTGCCGCCGAATTTGAAAATGTTTTTGCCTCGGTGGGAGTTCATCCCCACGATGCCTCCAGGGTGAATGAAGGGACCTTCATGCGGCTTGAAAGTCTGGCTGCTTCATGCAGGGATAATCTGGTGGCCTGGGGGGAGGTGGGGCTTGACTTTGCGAAGGAGTACTCTCCAAGGCAGGCGCAGATGGAGGTGTTTGTAACGCAGATTGAACTTGCCCGTTCCCTTTCGCTTCCGCTTGTCATCCATGCCCGTGACGCCAATAAAGAGGCGCTTGAAATCCTTGAGGGGTCAGGCCGCCGTGGAATAACCGGGGTTTTTCACTGTTTTTCAGGGGATGTGGATGTGGCCAGGAGGGTTCTTGATCTCGGTTTTTATATCTCCATAACCGGGGTCGTGACATTCAGGAATGCGGATGTGACCCGTGAAGTGGCCGCGTTTGTGCCTGAGGACCGGCTGCTTCTTGAAACCGATTCTCCATTTCTTTCGCCAGTTCCCTTTCGCGGCAGGCCTAACGAGCCTGCCCGAACGGCCCTTGTTGCCCGGGAGATAGCAAGGGTGAGGGGAGTGGCCACAGAGGAGGTGGCATGTTTCACCACCAGGAATGCAAGGGCCCTTTTCGGACTGCCTCGCCCCTGATCCTGGCGTCTGCGTCTCCAAGACGTCGCGAACTGCTGGGGGCGGCGGGGATTGAATTCCGGGTGGAGGTCAGCCGGGCGGATGAACCTCCTCCAGAGCCGGGCCAGAGGGCGCTTTCCTATTCGGCCGCCAACGCGCGTGCAAAGGCTGACGAGGTTGCGGCCAGGTTCCAGGGCACGGCAGTCCTGGGAGCGGATACCGTCGTGGTGCTGGGCAATGATATACTTGGCAAACCTTCGGATGCCGGGCATGCTGTACGGATGCTTGCCAGCCTTTGCGGGAACATGCACAGCGTGATTACCGCGTGTTGCCTCTGCCTGCCAGGAGGGGGCAGGGTGGAGTTCAGCTCCGAGACCAGGGTCTGGCTTGCGGAGCAGGATCCAGGCCTTGTAAGCGCCTATGTGCACTGCGGGGAACCAATGGACAAGGCGGGAAGTTATGCGGTTCAGGGATGTGGCGCGTTTATGGTGGAACGGATTGAAGGTTCATGGACAAACGTGGTGGGGCTTCCCATGGAAAAGGTGGTGCCCGTGCTTGAAGGGCACGGGATTATTGAAGTGAGACAGGGGACGGCAAAGGATTGAACAAAGTAAATATAGCTGGGAATCTGGCTGTTATTAACGAAAAAATTGCGGCAGCTGCGGAAAAGTCAGGGCGCAGGGCTTCTGAAATAACACTGGTTGCCGTCAGCAAGAGAAAGCCGGTGGAGGACGTTGTGCAGGCCTTCAGGGCGGGACAGTGCGTTTTTGGCGAAAACTATGTTCAGGAGGCCGTGGACAAGATAAGCGCCTTCAGGGCACTGGGTCATGACCGGGCCGCGGCATGGCATTTCATAGGCCATCTTCAGCGAAACAAGGCAAAGTTGGCGGCCGGGGTGTTTGACCTGATTGAAACGGTTGATTCCCTGAGGCTTCTAAGGGCCATCGGAAGGCATGCCTTGGCGTCAGGGCGGGTTATGCCGGTTCTGCTGCAGGTAAATATTGCTGGAGAGGAGAGCAAATCCGGGCTTGCGCCTGATAGAGTGGAGCAGTTCATTGATTCCATGCTTGCCGAAGGTGTCAGTGGCGTTGATGTCAGAGGGCTTATGGTGCTTCCGCCCAGGGGCCGGTGTGCAGAGGATTCCAGGCCATGGTTCGTAAAGGCCAGAAAATTGCGCGACGCACTGGCCCGTTCCTACCAGGGGCAGCTCCGGCTGCCGCATCTTTCAATGGGCATGTCCGGTGATTTTCCCCAGGCCATTGAGGAGGGAGCTACTATTGTGCGCGTGGGGACTGCTATCTTCGGGGTCCGGGATTAGCAGGGATCGGGATTCACGGCATCTGCCGTCTGCCTGTCAACGGTTATGCTTTTGCAAGACGGGAGGCACAAAACAGAATGTACGAAATTTTTATAAAGACCCATTTTTCTTCGGCGCATTTTCTCAGAAACTATCCTGGCAACTGCGAACACCTGCACGGACATAACTGGGACGTGGAGGTGGTAGTGGGCGGGGAGACCCTTAACGAGATAGATGTGGCGATTGACTTCAGGGACGTGAAGCGCATTGTACGGGAAATCATGTCGGAACTGGATCACATAAATCTCAACGAGCATCCGGCATTTGCAGAGGTGAATCCCTCATCAGAGCGTATTGCGGAGTATATTTACAGGCGGTTAGCAGATGGGCTTGAGCCATTTCCCGGCGTGATGCCCAGGCGGGTTGTTGTATGTGAAACCCCTGGCTCCGGCGTGATTTACAGTGAATAAAAGGCATGTTTCCGCCGTGGCGGCGGATGCCTTGTGATGTTGCCGCTGATTGACAGGGTGGGTTAAGGACGATGCTCCGGATAAGTGAGACCTTTACCAGCCTGCAGGGAGAAGGCCTGCACATGGGGCTTCCCTGTTTTTTTATCCGGCTTGCCGGCTGCAATCTTCACTGCGGCTACTGTGATACCCTTTATGCCCGGTCAGGCGGCAGGGATGTGCCGGAAAGGGAACTGGTGGAGGCGTGGAGGCAGAGCGGTGTTGCCCTTGTGCAGATAACCGGTGGAGAGCCATTGATTCAGCCGGGTGTTTACAGCCTCATGGACATGCTTCTTGAAGCCGGGGCAAGAATTATCCTCGAAACAAACGGCTCTGTGCTGATAGACAGGGTGCCGTCCGGGGTGGTAAAGGTAGTGGACATTAAGACCCCGGGCAGCGGAATGGAGGGTAGCTGGAACAGTTCAAATTTGAGATACCTCGCCGGTTATGACCAGATAAAATTTGTGATTGCCTCCCGGGAAGACTATCTCTGGGCATGCGGCAAGATGAGGCGTCATAATCTGCCCGCACAGGTCAATGTGCTCATTTCCCCGGCGTGGGGATTGGTGAATCCCCGTTCAGTGGCTGAGTGGATGGTGGCGGACCGCCTTGAGGCGCGTTTTCAGCTTCAACTCCACAAGCTGCTGTGGGGTGAAAAAACCGGGCGCTGATTTGGCAAAAGCGTTGACAGATAAGAGCATATATTGTAAAAGCAACCGTTAGAAATTTATGAATGGGGCTTCATTTATTCCAAGGGCCTCATTTTCTTTTCAAATTGGCCCTCAGGGGAAGGAGAACGATATGATTACCATTGATTTATCTTTCTGGGCGGAACTGATTTCAGTTCTTATCCTTATGGTAGTTCTCAATTCAATTCTGTTCAAACCGATCAGGCGCATGCTGGAGGAGCGTGAGGCGAAGATGGCCGAGCTTCAGGCCGAGGCTGAGAAGTATGAGCGGAATGCCGAGCAGCTTGTAGCCAACTACGACAAGAAGTTGGCCGAGGCGCGCGCGGAAGGCAAAAGTGAATTGGAGAAGCTCAAGGGCGAGGCCAGAGAGGAAGAACGTCAGCTTTTGGAGGCTGCTACCAAAGAGGCCGAGACCAAAAAGAGCGAGCTCATGGCTGAACTCACAGGTCAGATTGAGGCGGCAAGGAAGGAGTTGCAGGCCCAGTCTGATGCGTTTGCCGTGGAGGTAGCTCAAAAATTGCTGGGGAGGGCTGTCTAAGATGAGATTTTTAAACAGGGAAGTCAGTGGATACACAATTTTTGGTATCGTGGCGGCGGTCTACCTGGTCTTTGCCATGGTCACCGGCTTTGTATCTACTGGCCATGACAGGGCGATTGCCAGTGAATCGGGCGGCCATGAAGTGGCTGCGCACCATGCTGCCGTTGCCGCCGAAGAGGCTGCCGTTGCCCACGAGGTTGCTGCCGAGGCGCACGAAGGCGCTGGCGAAGGAGAGGCCGGTGGGCATGGTGAGCATCACGGGCTTACCCATAGCCAGGTCATGAATTTTATCTGGCACTGCCTCAACTTCTCTATCCTTGTCTTTGTTCTGGTGAAATATCTTCGCAAGCCTATCTCTGACGGGCTCAAGGGGCGCACCGAGCAGATTCAGGCAAGGTTTGACGAGCTGGAGGCGCAGCGCAAGGAGGCGGAGAAGAAGTATGCCGATTA
>JALVQQ010000110.1 GCA_027025395.1 Deltaproteobacteria bacterium
TGACCGCCTCCTGCTGGGCGGGATTCAGGACTTTCAGAAGGGCATTTTCAGAACAAGACATGACTTCATGGGAGATGGCCCGCAAAAGCCGGCAATTTACGGGGCCTTTATGAGATGACGTTTGATCTTGCGCGTGGAGGTTTTTGGAAGCTCCTCATTTATCAAATGGATTTTTTTCACCCGCTTGTATGGTGCAATAACACTGTTGACAACCTTGACCTCCTGGCTGATCAGGTCCTCCACTTCACTGTCTGCCAGGGTTCTTCCAGGATGATATTCGCCTATTACTTCATAGTCGGGCACAATCACAGCACAGACCTCCTCTCCGGCAGTGCCGGAACGGGGCCTTCCATATATCATTGATTCCAGTATGAAGGGGCGTCTGTTGAGTTCGGCCTCAATCTCCTCCGGATATACGTTTTTGCCTGCGGCGGTAACTATCAGGTTCTTGGACCGGCCACAGACGTGGACGTATCCTTCATCATCCACAAAACCCAGATCACCTGTGGCGAGCCATCCATCATCTATCACCTGGCTGGTCGCCTCCTGGTCGTTATAATAACCCTTCATCACCATGGGCCCCTTGAAACTCAGTTCACCTATTCCCTGGGAGTCAGGATCAAGCACTCTTACCTGCACGCCGGGAAGCGGCCTGCCGATGGTTTCGTTTCGGGGTGCGTCAGGAGGGTTTATGGTGAGTACCGGGCTGGCCTCAGTAAGACCGTAACCCTGCAGAATCATAATGCCAAGACGGTTGAGTTCCCGGGAAACAAACATCGGCAGAGCCGCGCCTCCAGAGATAAAAAACTTTATACTGCCAAGACCGGCCTTTTCCCTTAGAGAACGGAAAAGCAGCCTGCCCATATCTTTTTTACCGGCTTTTTCTCCAAATTTGACCAGCTTCATCATGGTATTGAAGGCGTGACGCCTTACAGCCGGGGCCTTTTCAACCGCCCGGAAAATACCTTCAACCATCTTCTGAAACAGCAGGGGCACTCCAAGCATGATGGTTGTACCTGATGACCTGATATCCTCCATGAGGTATTTTGAGCGCAGACTCCGTGCATAGGTTACATGGGAGCCGGTATAGATGGGAAGCAGGAAGCCAGCGGTGAATTCAAAGGTGTGATTCATGGGAAGCACGGAAAGAAAACGTTCTTCACCAATAACCAGATAACCGGCAATGGCCCTGTCACATGCCAGGACATCAGACACAAGATTGGAATGGGTCAGCATAACCCCCTTTGGGCTTCCGGTTGTGCCTGAAGTAAAAATTATGGCAGCAAGGTCGGAAGATTCCACAGAAGGCAGCGCTGCATCAGCGACATCATCCCCTGCTTCCCTCAGATACTCAAGGGACATAACTCCCTCCCTGACCTCGTCAAGCGCTACGGCAGGAGCCAGGGAAAACATGAACTCAGGGAGCGGAAAACCCCTGGGGCAGTCCTGCAGGACATCGATGAAACGTGGATCAGCAAAGGCAAACCTGGCGCCTGCACCGGCAACCAGCTGGCGTATCTCGTTTTCACTGAGCAGGGAATCAACCGGAACATTTACCCCGCCGGCCATGCTTACGGCAAGATAGGCCCTGCCCCACTCAGGGCTGTTTTTGCCAAGGATGACCACGCGGTCACCCTGCCTGAGCCCGAGAGCCATAAGCCCCCGGGCCAGCAGTTTAACATCATCAACCAGTTCCCTGAAGGTGATGCTTCTTGGTATGTCAAGTGCGGAATGAGCAGGCCTGTCACCATAGGTTGCCCCGGCCTGCATCAGCAGTTCAGGGATGGTATTCCTTGCAAGCGCCGGTGCCTTCAACATGGTATGCCCTTTAGGTCA
>JALVQQ010000111.1:0-4272 GCA_027025395.1 Deltaproteobacteria bacterium
GTGCAGCACATCCCTTGCAATGTCCAGGTAAAAAAGCTCGAAATAAGCAGTTTGAAGGCATTGCCCTTGAGCCAAGGACATCCCCCATTTTTGACCAGTTTCAGCGAAATTTGCATTTAAAATTATTACGTTGTACTCCCAAGAAAGTGAAAATGGGTGAACTTTTTACCAAACAAAAGGACCCCTTTGTGGTATAATTGTAAGCCTTAACACCACAATTATTCACCAAAACAAAGAGGTCCAAAAAGATGATACACCAAATTGGCTATAAATTGCGACAGCAAATTCATAAATTTTCGGGTGAACTTTGTACCAGCATGGGAAAAGTTGCTTCACGTTTTGTTGAAGAGGCTATTTTTGGTCTCTCAGCCAGTGGCTCAGTGCGTTTAACTGAAATTGCCAGATCGTTGGAGGAAGACATTCCATTACACGCAACCCACAAACGCCTGAGCCGCAATCTTGCCGATGAAACATTGGCAGCGGATATTGAAAAGAGAGTGCTTCATCTTGGGGCAAAGCACATTAAAAAGAAAACCTTGCTCATCGTTGATCCTACTGATCTGCAGAAAAAGTATGCCAAAAAGATGCAATATTTAGCCAGAGTCCGTGATGCCAGTGAAAAGACTATTGGCAAAGGGTATTGGCTTTGTGAGGTGGTAGGCTGTGAGGTTGGCTCTAATGAGATCATACCTTTATCTCAGGAACTCTGGTCACAAAATGCACCTGATTTTATAAGTGAGAATGAACAGATACTCTCTCTTGTGACACGTGTTCGGGAAGCAACCAATTCTCAGGGTATTCTGGTTTATGATAGAGGTGGTGACCGCCGTGAATTCCTTATTCCCTGGACCCAGGACAGCAGCTGTCACTATATCGTCCGTCAACGAGGTGACCGTCATCTTTTGTATCGAGGGAAGCCCCACAATTGCTTGAGCTTGGCCGAGTCTTGTACCACCCCATATGGAGCTACCATCATCAAAGAAAAGAAGGGGGAGGAAAAGACATATTCTATTGAATTCGGTTTTGTGCCTGTACGTTTGCCGGAATGTCCGGAAAGGGGACTCTGGCTGGTTGTAGTCAAAGGATTTGGTGATACACCATTAATGCTCCTGACAACAGAAGCAATGAGACGAAACCGAAAGGTGTTATGGTGGTTAGTTGATGCATATATAACTCGTTGGCGTGTGGAAGAAACAATCCGTTTTATCAAGCAGAGTTACGATCTTGAAGATATCCGGGTTTTAACCTACGACCGTTTGAGGAATATGGCTGTTCTTGTCCTGGCAGCATCATATTTTGCCGCAGTATGGCTGGGGACTAAAGCAAAGCTCAATATTCTGGCCATGCATGCTATGAACGCGGCAAAACGGCTTTTTGGCATCCCTGATTTTCGATATTATGCCTTGGCTGATGGCATTAAAACAATCTTTAAGCGCATCGGTAAAGGACCATTGCATTCCAGAGACTATGAGCACCCTCCAACTCCACAGCTCTCTATTTGGCCAATATAAAATGGGTGAAGTCCTTTTCAGGTCTGTCTTGACACGGCGGGCAGCGTTAAGTAGGTTTTGTTGGTTTGCGGCCATGAGCGCCATTCAGATGGCTGGGATGCGGCGCCTAAGGTTGCGGACATATTTGAAAGGTACCTGGCAATCCGGTCAAGACAACCGGTGTTGTTCATGTTTTTTGAACATGGTATCAGCCTATTCACGGAGTTATCTGAAAGTACAGCAACAGGGCAATGTTTGAATCGCTTGGCAGCCGCCTGAACAAGGTTTTCAAGAAGCTTAAAGGGTATGGGAAACTCTCCGAGGAGCAGATCCAGGAGGGGCTCCGCGAGGTGCGCCTTGCCCTTCTTGAGGCGGATGTAAACTACAAGGTGGTTAAGGAGTTCATTGCAGGGGTCAGGAAGAGGGCGCTTGGCCAGGAGGTTATGGACAGCCTGACTCCAGGGCAGCAGGTGGTCAAGATTGTTCATGATGAACTGGTTTCCCTTCTGGGCCGGCACAATCAGCAGCTTGACCTGGCAGGGAGACAGCCGGCTGTAATAGTACTGGTCGGGCTTCAGGGCTCAGGCAAGACCACAACTGCCGGAAAGCTTGCACGCTGGCTCCGCAAAAAGGGCAGAAAGCCACTGCTGGTGCCTGCGGATGTGTACCGTCCTGCGGCCATTGAGCAGCTCATGACCCTTGGCAGGCAGCTTGACATTCCCGTTTTTCCGTCTGAAACAGCCATGGAACCCGTGGATATTGCCCGCAAGGCAGTGGCGCATGCAGGACTTAACTCTCTTGACACCGTTATCATAGATACGGCTGGCCGACTGCATGTTGATAAAGAGCTGATGTCAGAGCTTAAGGCCATCAAGGAGACCGTATCACCGCAGGAGATTCTGCTTGTTGCGGATGCCATGACCGGCCAGGATGCGGTTAATATCGCCTCGGCGTTTGACCGTGATCTCTCCATAACCGGAGTTGTTCTTACAAAACTGGATGGAGATGCAAGGGGCGGCGCAGCCCTTTCCATACAGTCGGTTACCGGCAAGCCAGTCAAACTGGTGGGTGTGGGAGAAAAGCTTGACGCCCTCGAGCCTTTTCACCCTGACAGGATAGCAAATCGCATTCTTGACATGGGTGATGTCCTGAGCCTGATTGAAAAGGCACAGGAGGTCATGGACAGGGACAAGGCCGTGGAGCTGCAGAAGAAGCTCACCAGCAACGCCTTCACTCTTGAAGATTTTCGTGATCAGCTCAGGCAGTTGAGAAAACTTGGAAGCCTTGAACAGATAATGTCCATGATCCCCGGCTTCAGCAAGATGAAAAAGATGAAAGGGCTGATGCCCGATGAAAGGGAGCTGGTAAAAATAGAGGCGATAATAAACTCCATGACTCCGCTTGAGAGGCGGAAACACACCATAATAAACGCCAGCAGGAGAAAGCGCATCGCAAAGGGGAGCGGAACCAGTGTCCAGGATGTCAACGCACTGCTGAAAAATTATGCGCAGATGAACAAAATGTTCAAAAAGATGAAAAAGAACAAGTTCAGGGGCTTCCCTAAGGGCATGATGCCTTTTTGAGAGGTGTGATGGTGTCTGCTAAGGGCCGTTTTGTGGAAAGTCAGGCATCAAGCCCGTCATGGATAGTGCCAGGCGGCTTGTTACGGTTTGCCTGGAGAAAAAATGTTTGACCAACCGTTACGTTTGGATTAGAGGCAGGTGCAAGGATAAAAAAATGCTGTTACCTTTTCGTGCCGTTTTGCTCCGATTGAACATAAATGCGGATTTTACAGATGCGGGCGTGGCGGTAACTGTGAATTGCAGATTTTAAAAAAAATAGTCACTGAAACAATTTCTGGAGGATTTTATGGCTATCAAGATCAGGCTTACGCGCGGTGGACGCAAGAAAAGACCTTTTTACAGGGTTGTGGCAACAAATTCCACCTCACCGAGAGACGGAAGGTTTCTTGAAATAATCGGAACCTATGACCCCTTGAAGGATCCCGCTGAGGTCAATATAAATACCGAGAAGCTCAACAAGTGGCTGAACCGTGGCGCAAAACCCAGTAATACCGTCAGGAGTATCCTTCATAAGGCGGCACAGGCACAGTAGATTAACCAATGCTGCCCGTGTTACGGTGAAGACCTGGTTTCCTGGCAGGTGTGCGGCATGTCTGGCGCCTGCCTTGATGGCTCGGCATCCGCGGAGTCGCCAGGCCTCTGAAGTGCAGGCAGCACATACGAGCATCCCCCAATTGCCGCCGTCCGTTGCACTGCCCAGGCAGGGACGGGATAATCTGCACGATTTGTCGGGATGTTACATATTCCGGACAGGGGCTGAAAGGCAGCAATCCGATTTTCATGCGTCTGCCGTTTCCTCCTGTCTGGCTGAACAGTTCGAGAAGGCTACCCCGGATTTGTGGAGTGGAGATTCATCATGAAAGAGTTGCTGGAACATATGGCCAGGTCACTGGTTGATAATCCGGATGCAGTTGAAGTCAGTGAGATTGAAGGTCAGCAGACCTCGGTCCTGGAGCTCAGGGTCGCCAAGGAAGATATAGGCAAGGTTATTGGCAAGCAGGGGCGAACGGCCCGGGCGTTGAGGGCCATACTGAATGCCGCCTCTACAAAACTAAATAAACGGGTGGTTCTTGAAATACTGGAGTGAGCCACAGGCTGACCTGCATCCATGCTTGACAACAGGCGGGCGCTTGCCCCGCCTTTTTAGTTTGGTTACATGCGCTCGCCTTATGGAGCATTACACTTTTAACAGCAGCACG
>JALVQQ010000111.1:4282-5821 GCA_027025395.1 Deltaproteobacteria bacterium
GGCTCATGGCATCAGGGGAGATGTGAATATCCACATTTACGGTGATGATACAAGCTTTATCTCTTATCCCCGACTGCTTGTCCCGGATGAATATGGGAAACTCCATAAGGAAAGGGTTGCGGCGGCCAGGCTGAAGAAACCCGGAAAGGCGGTGGTGCATCTTGAAGGAATATCCGACCGCAACATGGCCGAGGCCCTTTCCGGCCGGCAGGTCTTTGTGACCAGTGACTGGCTGCCTGAGCCGGACGCGGATGAGTCATACTGGCATGAACTCGAGGGGATGAAGGTGGTCACGGAGCAGGGTGAGGAACTGGGCCGCATCTCCGGCATCATCCAGACCTCCGGCCACGATATATATGTGGTTTCAGGCCCTGGCGGGAGGGAGATACTGGTGCCGGCGGTAAAGGAGTTTGTAACCGATATAGATACGGACTCGGGTATATGCAGGGTTTCTCTGCCTCCGGGCCTGATTTCGCTCAATGATAATTGAAGTTATTACCATATTCCCTGATTTTTTTGATTCCCCCTTGCGTGCCGGGGTTTTGCGGCGTGCGGTCGATGCCGGCATCATAGAATTCCGCACTGTAAATCTCAGGGATTATACCTCGGACAGGCACCGTACAACCGACGACCGGCCTTTTGGGGGCGGAGAGGGGATGGTCATGATACCGGAGCCTATCTTCAAGGCCGTTGATGATCTAAGGCGCGCCTCTCCTCCCCCTGAGGTAATCATGCTGACCCCGAGAGGTGAGCGGCTTGATAACAGGATCGCCAGGGAGCTTGCAAACAAAAAGAGGCTTGTTTTTCTTTGCGGAAGATATGAGGGCATAGACGAGCGTGTGGCCTCGGGCTGCATAGACAGGGAGCTTTCCATAGGCGATTATGTGCTCTCGGGCGGGGAGACAGCGGCCCTGGTGGCAATGGAGGTTATAACCCGCTTTATTCCTGGAGTTCTGGGCTGCGGGACATCCGCAGAAAATGATTCCTTTACCACCGGCCTTATCGAACATCCCCAGTATACCAGGCCAAGGGAGTTCAGGGGCATGAAGGTCCCGGATGTCCTGCTGAACGGCAATCACCGCGACATCGCCACCTGGCGCAGACAGCAGTCCCTCAGGCTTACATACGAACGGCGTCCGGACCTTCTTGAAAAGGCGGAGCTGGACAGGGACGATATGGAGTTTCTCAAACGGCTGGGCTATCGTCCTGAAGCAGCCGGTTAGCGTGGCGTGCGGCAAGGGCAGGGTATCCTATGAATACATATGTGGCGCTTGTGCATTATCCAGTGCTGAACAGACAGGGGGAAACCATCACCTCCGCCGTCACCAATCTCGATATACACGATATAGCCAGGGTCGCAGCCACGTATGGCCTGGCCGGATATTTTGTGGTGACTCCCCTGGAGGAGCAGAGAAAGCTGGTCAGCGAACTGGCTGGTCACTGGCTTTGTGGCCAGTCTCCCAACCAGGACCGCCGCACCGCCCTTTCTCTGGTGCGTGTGGCCGATTCCATCAAAACCGCTGTGAGCCGGATTTGGAA
>JALVQQ010000112.1 GCA_027025395.1 Deltaproteobacteria bacterium
CTCATTGCAAGAAGGGTCAGGGAGGAGAAGGTTTACTGTGAGATACATCCCTATAACACCGACCTTGAAAAGATAAAGGCGGCGGCTCCAATGGGTATTATCCTGTCAGGAGGCCCGTCAAGCGTTTACGATGACGATGCGCCGACAGTTTCAACCGGGGTTTTTGATCTGGGCGTTCCTGTGCTTGGCATCTGTTACGGCATGCAGCTTACCTGCCATCTCATGGGCGGAAGGGTTGAGCGTTCGGATCACAGGGAGTACGGCCACGCACGGCTTCTGATTAAGAAGAGTGACGTGCTTTTCCACGGCCTGTCACCGGCCCCGGACACCCATCAGGTCTGGATGAGTCACGGGGACCGTCTCGAAGAGCTTCCGCCGGGCTTTGTTGTTACTGCCGAAAGCGAGACATGCCCGGTTGCGGCCATGAGGCATGAGAGTCGTCCGATTTTCGGCGTCCAGTTTCATCCCGAGGTTGTGCACACCGCCATAGGGACCGAGATAATTTCAAATTTCCTCTTCAGGGTCTGCGGCTGCACCCCCTCGTGGACCATGCACTCCTTTGTGGAAACAGTGACAGAAGAGGTGCGTCAGAGGGTAGGGAACGGCAAGGTCATCTGCGCGCTTTCCGGAGGGGTTGACTCCACTGTAACCGCCCTGCTCATAAACCGGGCGATCGGGGAGAGATTGACATGTATTTTTGTAAATAACGGCCTGCTGAGGAAAAACGAGGCCGAAACCGTGCTTTCGTTTCTGGAACAGTTAAAATTGAATGTCAGGTATGTTGATGCATCCAGCCGCTTTCTTGCCCTGCTTGACGGGGTTTCCGACCCGGAAAGGAAACGCAGGATCATAGGCGAGGAGTTTATCCATGTGTTTGAGGAGGAGGCAAACCGCATTGGAGATGTGAATTTTCTGGCCCAGGGCACACTTTATCCTGATGTGATAGAAAGCGTATCCTTCAAGGGGCCGTCCGCCACCATCAAGAGCCATCATAATGTTGGCGGGCTTCCGGAGGTGATGAAACTTGAACTTGTGGAGCCGCTCAGGGAACTGTTCAAGGACGAGGTGCGCAGGGTGGGCGAGGAACTGGGCATGCCCCCTGACCTGATCTACAGGCACCCCTTCCCTGGGCCTGGCCTTGCAATAAGAACCCTCGGGGCTGTTACGCCCGGGCGGCTTGATATTTTACGCGAGGCTGACGCCATTGTCCTGGAGGAGATGAAGGCAAGCGGCTGGTATGGAAAGGTGTGGCAGTCGTTCGCCGTTCTGCTTCCCGTACAGACAGTGGGTGTAATGGGAGATGAGCGCACCTATGACCACGTTGTGGCCTTCAGGTGCGTGGACAGCCTGGATGCAATGACCGCAGACTGGAGCCGCCTTCCCTATGATCTTCTGGCGCGCATATCAAACCGTATAATAAACGAGGTCAGGGGGGTAAACCGCGTATGCTATGACATCAGCTCAAAACCCCCGGCAACCATTGAGTGGGAGTAAACCGGATATCGGGTGCGGACTTCCCGGCAGGGATTGGGCAGGGCAGGGGTTGAAACATTCGCGAGGCCGGTTTGGGTACTTGTCAGCGGCAGGCGTGGTTTGAAGATACGGAAAAAATTTTTTTTCGGAAAGTCAATTTCATAAATGGCTGAAGATACATTCGTACATCTCCATCTGCATACGGAGTACAGTCTGCTTGACGGTGCCATACGCCTCAGGGACCTGTTTCCAAGGGCCAGGGAGTATGGTTACAGCGCGGTTGCAATGACTGATCACGGCGCAATGTATGGCGCCCTGAAATTTTATGAATCAGCGCTGAAACACGGAATC
>JALVQQ010000113.1 GCA_027025395.1 Deltaproteobacteria bacterium
ATGTAAAGGGCAGTATAATAGCCAGCAAGGTGTAGATGAACCATGAACCACGTTCCTGCCCTTTTTTTGACCAGGCAAATTCTTCTTTGAGTTCTGTGAGTAATGAATGTAGAATGTGCATGGCGAGGCCTTGTTATGTTTTGTTTTTGCTCGATTACAACACACCATAACCTGGCCTCGTTTTTATCAATTAACTCACTGTTTTTATTAAGAAAGTGATATCCTGTGCTTAATTATTATCAATAAAATCAGTTGGTTATGCTTGACAGGTTTGCAATTAACTTATTGAAATTATTGATTTTTTTATTCCGGCCCATTTACGCTTATTCGCCAACTGACTGAACCATAATAACCATCGGTCAAAAACCGGGAAACTTCAGATATTCTCCATATTTCGCATGGAAATGCCAAGGTGCATGATCTTCCCAATACATCGCGATGATTATTCCAAGGAATCTGCTTAATATTGGCATTTCAATGATTGCTTACTCTATCTCGCCCAACATTTTTTCAGAAGTTCCCCCCTGGAAGCGCGTCATCCCCGCAGCCCTGCGCAAGGCGCTGACTTCCTCGCTATCCAGCTCCCTGAAACTGCCTGGAGCAAGGCCCCCAAGTTTTATCGGCCCCATTTCAATCCTTTTTAGTCTTGTAACAGGATGACTGATACTCTCCATCATCAGGCGTATCTGGCGTTTCATGCCCTGATACAGTGTCACTTCGATTATTGAAGAGTGTTTCCGGGTGCCTGCCAGTTTCATACTGCATGGCTGTGTGAGCCTGCCATTAATTTCAATGCCATTTTCCAGCAGGGCGAGATCCTTTTTGGAAGGCCTTCCCTTCACTGTAACGAGATATTTTTTTGAGACATGGTGCGAGGGATGCAGAAGTCTCTGGGCTAGCGCACCGTCATTTGTAAGCAGAAGCAGCCCTTCACTGTCCATGTCAAGGCGTCCTACGGGATATATGCGCGCACCGGTGTCGCCTACAAGGTCAATGACGGTTTTCCTGCCATGGGTATCCTTCAGTGTGCACAGCACCCCCCGGGGTTTGTTCAGTACAAGGTAGATATGTTTTTCGCAGCCCGCGATGAGCCGGCCGTCAACCTCAACCAGGTGTTTGCCCGGCTCTACCCGGATGCCCATCTCCCTGACGGTTGCGCCATCCACTCTGACCCGTCCCTGCCGTATCAGTTCTTCCGCCGCGCGTCTGGAGCATACACCTGCATGAGCAAGAAATTTCTGTAATCTCATTGTATTGTTTTGAGGGTCAGAACCGGTCCTGATAGATAGCCGGGCCGATGATTTGTTCATGCTCATGCAGATCAGATAAGGTTTGGGGAGTGCATTGTCAACCTGCCGTTACGGAAGTATCTGCCTTTCCTCCCGCATCAGGCTGTTCATGATCAGCTTGTGCCTCGTCTGCCCAGTTGTCCAGCTTTGCCATGATGGCATCCAGGGTATCATAGGAGATGTCGGCCAGGGTTCCGCCAAAGGCCTCTTCCGCCTGCCTGAAACCATCCAGCACTGCCGCCTTGATCTCTTCAAGTTTCGAGACGTCTTCCCCGGCGGCCTTTATGGCGAATGCCACTATCCTGTCAGAGGTCTTTTCAACTCCGAAATAGCCATCCTCGGAAATCAGCTCCCGGGCCTGTTCCGGCGTCATGGTCCTTAAATCCGCCTCCGAGCCTTCCTGGTCCGTGGCGAATTTTACAGCAACCCCCTGCTTTTCAAGAAGACTGACTACATAGTCCCTTAAAGCTGCGTTAAGGCCAGGGGGCTTGTCAGCTACTGCCGGCTCCTTGCTGTAAACAGCTGGAGG
>JALVQQ010000114.1 GCA_027025395.1 Deltaproteobacteria bacterium
GATTATCGGTCCAAGGCGTTGTGGAAAGACCACCCTTCTGAAATCCCTGTTTCCTGATCTGCCCTATGCCACCCTTGATGACCTGGATATTCTCGACTGGGCGGAAAAGGACGCCAAGGGGCTGGTCCTGTCCCTTGGCTCAAGGGCTGTCATCGACGAAATCCAACGTTGCCCGAGGCTCACGGTTGCAGTCAAGTATGCCGTGGATAACCTCGGAGCCATCTTCTATATGACCGGCTCGAGCACCATCGGCCTCCTGGATGCGGCAGCTGATTCTCTTGCAGGCAGGGCATATCTTTACTCCCTGCCGACAATGTGCTGGGGAGAGGATTCGGGAGCGCCTCATCATTCCATATTTTCTGACAAACTCCAGCCGCCGGCCATAAAAGCCGCATACCGTGAACTCGACCAGGTAATGATTACAGGGCTCTTTCCAGAGGTCCTTTCACAGGAGACAGAGGAACAGAAAAGGGAGATCCTCAAGCTGTATAAGAATTCATATTTCACGCGGGATCTAATGCTCCTGTCAAACATCCACAATATTCAAGGATTACTCAATATATTCCATAACTTGGCTGTTTCCATTGGATCACACCTCGAAATCTCGAACTTTGCCAGGGAAGCCGGGTTGAGTTTCCAGACAACAAGGAAATATCTCAATTCATTACTCCAGTCCCAGCTGACATTTGAACTCCCGGGTTACCAGTTCGGCCCGGCGAAAAGATACATTAAGGCGCATAAAACCTATTTCTGCGACAACGGCATCATTGCCAGCCTTGACATCAATCTGAACCAGGGACAGCTTCTTGAGAATTTCGTGATTTCCGAGCTGGAAAAGAGAAGAAAGCTCAGGCTGATTGAATCAGATCAGTTTTATTATTACAAGACTGCTGGAGGCCGGGAAATAGATCTCGTGTTTGAATCCGGCGGCCAGGTCTTTGCCATAGAGATAAAGGCATCCGGAAAGCCGGGAAAACGCGACATCAGAAACCTGGTAGAATTCAGGAAGGGAATGAAAAAACCATGCCGCCTGTTCCTCTTCTACTTAGGGGATGAATACGCAGAAGTGAACGGGGTTGATTTTGTGCCTGTGGCAGCGCTCAGGGGAGGCAGGTGAGTAAATGAATAACAAAGCTGTTTTCCCGTAAGCGTTCACAGAGCACTACATCTGTCCTGCGATGCCGCGGGATCGGGCGCTTGAAGTACAGGGAGTATGACTGCGCACCCACCGCCTTGCATCTGCCGTACCCTGTGAACGCTTACAGAATGGTGAATGCATACAGCAAAGCTCTGATACTTTATAGATATCGCGGAAGAAGGGGACATCCTGGTCCTAAAGCATTTTTTTAGCCACCCTCAACCCGGGCTCGGATCAAAATCACTTTTTTAATTTTAGCAGGTTACATCAATATAAAAAAACCTTTTTTCCACGGACATACATGGACAACAAGATTCCTTTACATGCCCGACCGGGCAGGTAAAATCCCAGATTCCTTGCGGCATGATCTATAACCCAATTGCTTTTTCAAGCAAGGGGAGTCCCAGTTTGTCCCTCCTCTGTGCCACCGGCAAGGGAGTGGTGTTTCTTGAAAGGTTTCACCACAAGGAAGCCAACTTCAGCCGCAGTCAAGCCGCTGAGATTGGCCATGTCTGTATTCGAAAAGGATGTGAAATCTGCACAGCGGCTTGGTGAATCTTGAAAGAAATGCAACTCTCCTTGCCATTTCTCGTCCAGGGACAAATTGGGAATGCTCACGCGCATCACGACGCCGGGATTCTTCTACATGTTCCATTTTTTTAGAGTTTTTATGACGCAA
>JALVQQ010000115.1 GCA_027025395.1 Deltaproteobacteria bacterium
CTTGAAAAGTTTTTCCAAGGCCATCCCCAGGCCATTCCCCATGTAATCGACCACCAAACAGGGGAGCGGCTGCTGACGGCAGAATCAGTGAACGAAATCCTCGCCGTCCTGCGAGGGTAATGTAAAGAGGACGGACGAGGAAGGGGACGCGTGGCCCAAAATGGTTTTCACCGGGAAGGGCTGCTTTTCAGCTTTCTCCCCTCTTTCTCGATGTGCAGATGGCTCCTGTTCACTGTCACCCGGATATCACCATCCAGGCCATTGACAAAAACAGGGACTTGGTGGAGGGAAAACCATTCCCGTATTCGCCTGCTGCGTTGACTTTGCCAGAGGGAAGCGGGCGCTGGCACCAGACCATACCTGGGGCTGACACTCTGAAAGAAGGCATCGGGAACGGTTGATTCCGTCCCATGATGGGGAACTTTCAGCACATCGGCGGCTATCCTCTTGGGAAATTGAGCGACATAGGTGCCAATTTTTTTATTCAAATCACCGGTATAAAGGCAACGTATTCCCTGATGACGGAGCATCATAACCAGGGATAGATCATTCACATCAGTTTTTCCCACCGGAGTATGCACGCCATCAAAGGCATACAATATCTCAAGAGTGGTCGCATCACCTAGAGTGAACTTCATACCGGCACTGGCTTTCTTCAATTCAACACCGTAGGAACTATACAATTTCCGTACCGTCAAAACATCCTGATAATTACATCCCCAGGGAATTTCCCGATCACAAACCTCTTTATCGGGCAGGTTAAAAAATATCTCGCCCACATTGATCCCTGACCGGAGGATATATTCCAGCCCGCCATAATGATCTATATGAGGATGAGTGATAAATACGGAATCAATGGTGGTTATGCCCTCCCGGCGCAGAAAGGGCAACAACATGCTTTCAGCGGTATTACGGTGGCCGGCATCGATAAGAATGGTTTTTCCATCTCGGACTCTGATCAGATGGGCATCGGCCTGCTGGCCGGTCTGATTGACATTGATCATGACCCATTCAAGGGAAGGACGCCGGGCAGGCATATGCCGGCACCCGGACATAAAGCCTACCGCAAGACAGCACATGCAGAACAGGATCAGTTTTGCATGGTACTTCTGTAAGTCGTCACAGGCACCCTGCCTTTGCACGGTCACGCCAGCCCGCATAGACGGTCTACAGCGAACTGGCGCGCCTGCACAAATTCGGGGCCCCTGAGACGACTTACATTTATTAGGCCATGAAAACAACAAATTATCATCCCCGTAATGTGTTACGTCCTTCCTGCCCACCCAAGGCTGTCTCTCCGCCTGTCGTCTACCTGCAGTGGACTCGATTTACTCCCCTTGCTCGACAAAAACAACAACCATTGCATCAAGGTCAAAGAAACCAACACGCTGCCGATCGGAAATCACCCCGAAAATCGTCAGATCATAACGGCGATCATACTACACCACCTACTCACCCTGTTCAAGGACGGTCCAGCCAAAAGACTGCAATTGATACAGGGATAGAGGTTGCCCCAAGGGCAATGTGTACCCGCACTCCAGTCGTGGGAACAAACACTATACTGCCGGCAATATTCAGCCCGGCTCAACCCGCTCTGCTGGAGTTGCCAGATATGTCTACGCCAGTATCCCTGGGAATGCTTATGCCTGCTCCCTGGTTGTGTTGTCATGGTGGCCTCCTGTGTTGGTGTTCTTGCAGGCCACCATCATGACCTACCTGGAAGGCGGTTTGAAGATGGGGTTTATGAGGCGCCTACCCCACATTGACACAGCGGGAAAGGGCGAAGTATAAATTTATAGAACATTTGTTCTATACGG
>JALVQQ010000116.1 GCA_027025395.1 Deltaproteobacteria bacterium
GGGAGATGACGGAGCTCGCGGAGCTTTTGCATGCTCCAGTCACCATGACTCTCATGGGGCTCAGCGGCTTTCCCGGTACCTCTGAGTTGAGCCTTGGAATGCTTGGCATGCACGGAACCTACTGTGCCAACATGGCGATGGCTCATTCTGATCTGATAATAGCCGTGGGTGCCAGATTTGATGACAGGGTAACGGGCAAGATTGATGCATTTGCACCAAAGGCGAAGATAATCCACATAGATATAGACCCTACCTCCATTCAGAAAAATGTAAAGGTGGATATCCCCATTGTGGGGGATTGCCGCAAGGCGCTGGCCAAGCTTGTCAAGGCTGTCAAGAAGGCCGGGCGCCCGACCGAGGCTTGGAAGGAGCAGTTCCAGGAGTGGTGGGATCAGCTTAACGCATGGGAAGAGCGTCATCCCCTGACTTACAAGGAAGAGCCGGGAGTCATAAAGCCCCAGTACGTTATCGAGCAGCTTTATGAGCTGACGAAGGGCAAGGCGATCATAACGACAGAGGTGGGCCAGAACCAGATGTGGACAGCCCAGTTCTACAAGTTTGATGAACCGAGAAGTTTCCTGACTTCTGGCGGACTTGGCACAATGGGTTACGGGCTGCCAGCCGCCATAGGAGCACAGATCGCCTTTCCTGACAAGCTGGTAATCGATGTGGCTGGTGATGGAAGCATCCAGATGAACATTCAGGAGCTCGCCACGGCCAAGCAGGAGAATCTGGATGTAAAGATAGTGATTCTCAACAACCAGTTTCTGGGGATGGTGCGGCAGTGGCAGGAGCTTTTCTATGACCGTGTATATGCTGCAACTGATTTCAGCTTTACGCCTGATTTTGTCAAGATAGCAGAGGCCTACAGCGCTACTGGGCTCAGGGCCACCAAGCCCGAGGAGGTCAGGGGGGTTCTCGAGAAGGGGCTTGAAACCCCCGGGGTGGTCATAATGGAGTTCATAATAGCCAGGGAAGAGGGCGTGTTCCCAATGGTTCCGGCTGGCAAGGCAACCACTGAAATGCTGCTTGTTTAGGACTCGAACTTAGAAGCAATCAGGAGTTTTATTAATGAAACACAAACATACACTGTCAGTTCTTGTAGAGAATACGCCTGGTGCCCTCTCCCGTATTACCGGGTTGTTCAGCGGGCGCGGATTTAATATTGAGAGCCTTTGTGTGGCAGCCACTCTTGACCCTACACTCTCTCACCTCACCCTGGTTACAACCGGTGATGATTTCATAATTGAGCAGATTATCAAGCAACTCAACCGGTTGGTTGATGTTTACAAGGTTGTGGATGTATCAGAGGGCGTGTATGTGGAGCGTGAGATGGCTCTCGTCAAGGTGAAGGCCGAAGATGAAACCCGGGCCGAAGTACTTCGCATGTGTGATATCTTCAGGTGCAAGGTGGTGGATGTAAGCCCCAAGACATATACGATAGAGGTTACAGGCCCGGAGTCAAAGCTCAAGGCGGTTATCGAGCTTTTGAAGCCCATTGGCATCAAGGAGATTGCGCGCACTGGAACCATAGCCATGGTAAGGGAGAAAAAAACGGTATGATGGCGCTTCTGTAATCCTTGGATTGTTATAACAGCCGCCGGAGATGCCGGCATTTTGTACAGGTATGTCACAGAACTAAATCCGCCTGCATCCTTTATCATGGTTGCAGGCATTTCACATTATAAGGAGTTTGGAAAAAATGCGTATATTTTACGAAAAAGACGCACCGCTTTCGCCTGTTGAAGGCAAGACTGTTGCAATTATCGGTTATGGAAGCCAGGGACATGCTCATGCCCAGAATTTGAGGGATAGCGGACTTAACGTGATTGTTGGACAGCGGCCAGGTTCCGCAAACTATGATCTTGCCGTAAAGCACGGATTCAAGCCGGTGAGTGCGGCCGAGGCTGCGGAGAAGGCGGATATTGTCATGATGCTGGTTCCCGATCATGTGCAGGGAGATATATACCGGGATTCAATAGCTCCCGGTCTGAAGGCTGGCAATATGCTCATGTTTTCCCACGGCTTCAATATCCATTTCGGCCAGATTGTTCCGCCTGAGGATGTTGACGTTGCCATGGTCGCTCCCAAGGGGCCAGGTCACCTGGTAAGGCGTGAGTACGAGATAGGCGCGGGTGTTCCCTGCCTTGTTGCGGTTCACCAGGATGCAACAGGCAAGGCCCTTGAAACAGCACTGGGTTATGCAAATGGCATCGGAGGGGCCCGCGGCGGTGTTATAGAGACCACATTCCGCGAAGAGACCGAGACGGACCTGTTCGGGGAGCAGTGTGTGCTCTGCGGCGGCGCGGCCGAACTGATAAAGGCTGGATTTGAGACCCTTGTTGATGCCGGTTATCAGCCTGAGATAGCCTATTTTGAGTGCTGTCATGAGCTAAAGCTTATTGTTGATCTGATATATGAGGGCGGTCTGGCAAACATGCGCTATTCAATCAGTGACACGGCCGAGTATGGAGATCTTACCCGTGGCAAACGCATCATCACCGAGGAGACAAGAAAGGAGATGCGCAAAATCCTTGACGAGATTCAGTCAGGTGAATTCGCCAAGGAGTGGCTCCTTGAGAACAAGGTGAACCGTCCGGCATTTAATGCAATGCGCAGGCAGCAGGCAGAGCATCCCATTGAAGAGGTTGGCGCAAGGCTCAGGGATATGATGAGCTGGCTCAAGAAATAGATACTCCATGCGTCCTGAGCGGATTCCAGTTGCCCGGGAGGGGGTTCCGTTTATAGCCCTTGCCGGGGCGGCAGCCCTGATTCTTGCCCTGCTCGGTTGGGCGGTGCCTGCCCTTGCGGCCCTTGCGGCCGCCTCATTTATTCTGTATTTCTTCAGGGATCCGGAAAGGATAGTCCCCAGTGCGCCCGGGCTGGTGGTGGCGCCCGCGGATGGCCGGATTCTTGACGTAAGGGATGTAGATAATGCCCCCCTGCTCAAGGGGCCGGCAAGGCGTATAAGTATATTCATGAACGTGTTTAACGTGCATGTGAACAGGAGTCCGGTTTCAGGCAGGGTCAGGGAGATAAGCTACTCGCCAGGCGCCTTTATGCCTGCTGACCGCGACAAGGCAATTCTGGCAAACGAGCAGAACGCAATCTGCATCCAAGATGAAAGTGGCAACATGATTACGGTGGTGCAGGTGGCGGGCCTTATTGCCAGGCGCATAGTCTGCCGCGTGGAAGCAGGAGACTGGCTGCGCCGTGGTGAGCGTTTTGGCATGATCCGCTTTGGCTCCCGCCTCGACTGTTATCTGCCCCATGGCTGTGAGATCCTTGTAAAAGCCGGTGATCGTACATCCGCGGGAGAGACACTGCTTGCAAGGTGGAAGAGGAAAGATGGCTGAACCTGCTAATAAAAAAAGCCCCAGGCGCGGGATATACATACTGCCCAATCTCTTTACATCTGCCAGTCTGTTCAGTGGGTTCTACTCAATGATTGCAGCCATACAGGGCAACTTTGATGCTGCCGCCTGGGCGATTCTCATTTCCGGCGTGTTCGACGGGCTTGATGGAAGAGTCGCCAGAATGACCGGCACTACCAGCAAGTTCGGGTTGGAGTACGACTCGCTGGCGGATATGGTTGCCTTCGGCGTTGCCCCGGGTATTCTCGCCTTTCTCTGGGGCCTCCAGGGCTTTGGCCGCCTGGGCTGGCTCGCGGGTTTTCTGTTTGTCGCTACAACTGCTCTCCGGCTGGCGCGCTTCAATACCATCAGCGAGAGCCGGATGGCAGACAAGAAATATTTCATGGGGCTTCCATGTCCCTCTGCGGCAATCATGCTTGCCACCACGGTTCTGCTTTTTCACCATTTTGGTATAATAGGCCAGGTTCGGCATTATGGTGTTCTGTTCATGGTTTACGCCCTGTCGTTTCTCATGGTCAGTAACGTACGCTACTACAGCTTCAAGGAGGTGCCGTGGGTCCAGCAGCATCCATTCAGCTCAATGGTGGCGCTGATACTTGCAATGGTTGTGGTGGCAGTTGAACCAAGTGTTACGTTGTTCATGCTGTTCATTATTTATGTCCTGTCCGGTCCTCTCCTTATGACCGTGCAGGCCCTGAGCCTGAAGAGGCCGGGGACTGCACGCAAGGAGCATGTCAGGGACGGAGGAAAATCCTCAAAGAATTGAATCTGCCGGCACTGGGCAGGATTTCTTGTGCAAACCGGTCAGCCTGTGGGCACAGGGCTGACCTGGTTGCTGCATACCCGAAAAATGCAGGAAGCGTGCCCTGCCGGCTACATGACGGACAGGGAAAGGAAAAATGGAAAACAACAGCGACAATTCACGGGGCAGAATAATAATTTTCGACACCACCCTTCGGGACGGAGAGCAGTCTCCTGGTGTTTCCCTCAATATGGAGGAGAAGGTCCAGATCGGCCGCCAGCTTGAACGCATGGGCGTAAATGTGCTTGAGGCAGGCTTCCCGATAGCATCGCCCGGTGATTTTCAGGGGGTAAAACACCTGGCGGATGAGTTAAGGGGACTTCAGGTGGCCGCTCTTGCCCGTGCATCGGTCAAGGATATTGATACTGCATGGGAAGCCATAAAGGGGGGGGCGGATCCTAGGATTCATACCTTTCTTGCCACCTCGGACATCCATCTCAAGTACAAGCTTCGCAAGAGCCGGGAAGAGGTGCTGGAGATGGCATCCGCTGCGGTGAAACATGCCGCGTCATACACCTCCAATATCGAATTTTCCGCGGAAGATGCCAGCCGCAGTGATCTTGACTTCCTCTGCCGGGTGTTTGAGGCGGTTATCGATGCCGGTGCCACCACCATTAATTTTCCTGATACAGTAGGTTATGCCATACCGTGGGATTTTGGCCGCATGATCCGTTATGTCATGGAGAATACCAAGAATATTCACAGGGCGGTGCTTAGTGTCCACTGTCACAACGATCTTGGACTTGCCACGGCTAATGTGCTCGCGGCCATTGAAAACGGAGCGCGCCAGGTTGAATGTACAATCAACGGCATTGGTGAGCGTGCGGGCAATACGGCAATGGAAGAGGTGGTCATGGCGATTCGAACCCGCAATGACTGCCTTCCCTATACAACTGATATCGTAACAACCGAAATTACAGCGGCAAGCCGCCTGGTGGCCACCCTTACCGGCATGCAGGTCCAGCCCAACAAGGCTATTGTAGGCGCCAACGCCTTTGCGCATGAGTCAGGCATCCATCAGGATGGCGTGCTCAAGGAGCGTACCACATATGAGATAATGGACCCTAGGGATATAGGTCTTTCCCAGGGCTCTCTCGTGCTTGGCAAACATTCTGGCAGGCATGCCCTAAAGGCCCGTCTCGAGGAGCTTGGCTATTCACTGTCCGATAAGGAGATCGACAGCGTGTTTGTCCGGTTCAAGGAGCTTGCCGACCGTAAGAAGGAGATATTTACCGAAGATCTGAAGGTCCTGGTGGCAGGTGAGATCCTGAAGATTCCCGAGCGCTACAGCCTCAGGTATCTGCATGTAGCCGGTGGCAGCGGGATCAGGCCAACCGCAACGGTTGCAATCGAGGAGGACGGTGAGGAGCGTGTAACATGCTCACTTGGCGCAGGTCCAGTGGATGCCGCCTTCCAGGCAGTGAAAAAACTTGTGCAGACCCAAAGTACACTGCTCAGGTACAATGTTCAGTCCATAACCGGCGGTACCGATGCTCTGGGCAAGGTAACCGTACGCCTGAGGGATGATGATGTTGAGGTAAATGGCCAGGGGGCAGATCCTGATATCATAACTGCCAGCGTAAAGGCATACCTTAATGCGCTTAACAGGCTTGAATATATGAAACAGTAATTTGCGGGCCAGGCAGATGCATCCGTTTTCTTCCGGCTTTTGGCGTGTTGGGGCAGGCATTCTGGCGGCTCAGGTTGCTGTTCGCATCATGGGCGCACGGGTTTGAACTGAGAGAACAGGAGTTAAAAATAGATGAGTTCCATGACAATTGCTGAAAAGATACTGGCGGCGCATGCCGGACTTGATTCCGTAAGGCCCGGGCAGCTGGTTGACGTGCCGGTTGATATGACCCTGGGCAACGATATAACCGCGCCTATCTCAATAAAGATATTCAGGGACACTGGCGTAAAGTCGGTGTTTGATCGTGAGAAGATCGCCCTGGTTGCAGACCATTTTACCCCTAACAAGGATATAAAAAGTGCGGAACAGGTACGCATGCTGCGCGAATTTGCAGAGGAACAGGATATCCTGCACTACTATGAGGGTGGCAACTGCGGTGTGGAGCACGTTCTCCTTCCGGAAAAGGGGATCGTGGCGCCTGGAGAAATAGTGATAGGAGCGGACAGCCATACCTGTACATACGGCGCCCTTGGGGCGTTTGCGACAGGTGTTGGAAGTACGGACCTTGCCGCCGCGTGGATAAGGGGGCGTACCTGGTTCCGGGTGCCTGAGTCAATCAAATTTGTGTACAATGGTGAGCTGAAGCCCTGGGTTGGGGGTAAGGACCTTGTACTCCATGCCATAGGAGACGTAGGGGTGGACGGTGCCCTCTACATGGCTATGGAGTTTACCGGTCCTGTAATTGAAAAACTCCCTATGGCTGACCGTTTCACCATGTCCAACATGGCCATAGAGGCAGGTGGAAAGGTGGGGCTTATAAACCCTGACGCCACTACTGAAGCGTGGGTGAAGGAGCGGACAACCAGGCCTTTTACCCTGTATGCCAGTGATGAGGATGCCTCGTATGCAAAGGTAATTGAATATGACTGTGCTGATATTGAGCCGCAGGTGGCGTTCCCCCATCTTCCTGAGAATGCCAGGCCGGTATCCCAGGCAGGAAAGATCAGGATTGACCAGGTAGTGATTGGTTCCTGCACCAACGGACGGACCGAGGATTTTGAGCTTGCCGCATCGGTGCTGAAGGGCAGGAAGGTGGCGCCCGGAGTGCGTCTGATAATCCTTCCGGCAACGCCGGCCGTATATTCAGATTGCCTTGACAGGGGGTTGCTGCGAATCTTTGCTGACTGCGGCGCAATTATAGGGCCTCCTACCTGTGGTCCATGCCTCGGAGGGCACATGGGAATTCTTGCAAAGGGTGAACGCGCTGTAGCCACAACCAACAGGAATTTTGTCGGGCGCATGGGGCACCAGGAGAGCGAGGTCTATCTTGCAAATCCCGCGGTTGCTGCCGCAAGCGCTGTGCTCGGACGTATCGGAAGCCCCGAGGAGCTTTGATGCCTGCATGCAAAGGCGGGTTCTGTTTTCAAGGCATACACTATTACGCTGCAAACAGGTTTGAAAAGAAAAGGAAGTGAAATGAAATTTAAAGGCAAGGTATGGAAATTCGGGAAAAATATTGATACTGATCTTATAATTCCGGCCCGTTATCTGAATACGTCCGATCCCCGGGAACTTGCAAGGCACTGCATGGAAGACGCAGATCCTGACTTTGCATCAAAGGTCCAGCCTGGTGACATAATAGTCGCGGATACCAACTTCGGATGCGGCTCTTCAAGGGAACATGCGCCCATTGCCATAAAGGCGGCAGGGGTGGCATGCGTAATCGCCCCAAGCTTTGCACGAATTTTCTACCGTAATGCATTCAATATGGGGCTTCCCATTTTTGAGTGCAGGGAGGCGGCCTCGGCCTTTGATGAGGGAGATGTTGTGGAGGTTGACGCTGACAGCGGAACAATCACAAATACCACAAAGGGAACTGCAGTGCAGGCGCAGCCCATTCCCGAGTTCATGCAGGAGCTGATTGCCGACGGCGGCCTGATCCCTCATGTGATGAAGAGCGTATAAGCATAAAAATTATTTATTTTGAAATAACAGGAGGAAACAACATGACTACATATAAGATTGCAGTAATCCCCGGGGACGGCACAGGCCCGGAGGTTGTAACCGAGGGGGTCAAGGTGCTTGAGGCCGCTGCGGCAAAGTATGGCTTTGCCCTTGACATGACCTGGTATGACTATGGCGGAGACCGCTATCTCAAGACCGGCGAGGTGCTTCCAGAGGGAGCCGCTGAGGATCTGAAGCAGTACAGGGCCATTTATCTCGGCGCCATTGGTCATCCTGATGTGAAGCCGGGTATCCTCGAAAAGGGCATTCTGCTTGCCCTGCGTTTTGCCCTTGACCAGTACATCAACCTCCGTCCGGTTATCCTCTATCCAGGGGTTGAAACCCCGCTGAAGGACAAGGGCCCGGAGGATATCGACTATGTTGTGGTACGCGAGAATACCGAGGGTCTTTACGCGGGTTCAGGCGGTTTCCTTAAAAAGGGCACGCCAGACGAAGTGGCTGTCCAGGAGTCTGTTAATACGCGCAAGGGAGTGGAGCGCTGCATACGCTATGCATTTGAGTACTGCCGCAAGCGCAACAAGAAGAAGCAGGTGACCCTGTGCGGAAAGACAAATGTCCTCACATTCGCCTTTGACCTTTGGGAGCGCACCTTTTACGAGGTGGCAAAGGAGTATCCTGATATCAAGACGGACTATGCCCACGTTGATGCGACGTGCATGTGGATGGTCAAAAATCCCGAGTGGTTTGATGTAATTGTTACCGACAACATGTTCGGTGATATCATAACCGACCTGGGCGCCATAACCCAGGGGGGCATGGGTATAGCTGCGGGTGGCAATATCAACCCCGAGGGTGTTTCCATGTTTGAGCCTATTGGAGGGTCAGCACCAAAGTACACGGGGCAGAACGTGATCAATCCCATGGCCGCGATATGCGCGGGCCAGATGATGCTTGACTATCTTGGCGAGGCAGAGGCTGCAAAGGCGGTGGAAAATGCCGTGCGCAAGGCGGTCAGCCAGGATCTCAAGAGTCTTTCTGCTGGAAAGATGGGTTTCTCCACCACAGAGGTGGGAGACCTGGTTGCAAAATATGTGACTGAGGGGTAGGGGACAATGTCTCGGAGTTTTAACGTGGCCGTGGCCGGGGCAACCGGCGCAGTGGGCCAGATGATGATCAAGGTGCTTGAGGAGCGTAACTTCCCGGTCAGTGAGATACGTTTCCTTGCTTCCGAGCGTTCAGAGGGAAAGGAGCTTTCCTTCCGGGGTGAGAAGGTAATAGTCAGAAAACTTGACCACGATTCCTTTGAAGGGGTTGATATTGCCCTCTTTTCAGCAGGCGGAGGGCGCAGCCTCGAGTTTGCTCCATCGGCCGCAAGGGCCGGGGCAGTGGTTATAGACAACTCAAGCGCGTGGCGCATGGACCCGGAGGTGCCCCTTGTGGTGCCTGAGGTAAATCCCCATGCCGTGGCCGGTTATACCGGCAAGGGAATTATCGCAAACCCCAACTGTTCCACCATTCAGATGGTTGTGGCCCTGAAGCCCCTGCATGATTACGCGCAGATAGAACGGATCGTGGTTTCAACATACCAGGCTGTTTCCGGTACGGGCCGGAAGGCAATTGACGAGCTGGAGGCAGAGGTGAAGCAGTGGGCCTCGGGTGCTGGCCGGGGCAAGGGGGCGAAGGGGTATGCCGGAGAGTTTGAATACAGTGCCTATCCCTACCAGATAGCCTTCAACTGTCTGCCGCACATAGATGTATTTACAGAAAACGGCTACACCAAGGAAGAGATGAAGATGGTGAATGAGACCCGCAAGATACTTGAAGATGACAGTATCATGGTTTCAGCCACAACCGTTCGGGTGCCTGTTTTCTACAGTCATTCCGAGTCTGT
Source organism: Deltaproteobacteria bacterium (assembly GCA_027025395.1). GTDB lineage: Bacteria > Desulfobacterota > Dissulfuribacteria > Dissulfuribacterales > QOAL01 > S144-17. Next base: position 9,663 of record JALVQQ010000116.1, read on the forward strand.
AAATCTCAGGTTTGCCAAACCACTTGGCGCGGAAAAGGCGCGAGAGCTTTTGTCGTCCGCACCGGGTGTGAAGTTGGTGGACGATGTGGCAAACAATATCTATCCAATGCCGCTTGATGCGGAAGGACAGGATCTTACCCTGGTCGGCAGGATAAGGGATGATATCTCACAGGACAACGGTCTTGACCTCTGGATTGTGGCTGACAACATTCGCAAGGGCGCTGCCACCAATGCGGTTCAGATAGCGGAGCTGATGGCGGAAAAATATCTGTGAGAATGTGATGGCGCTGCAGAGCCTTGTTGTGAGACGGCTGTCCATGAAGTGCAAGGCTTCTGTCATGCTGTATTTGGACTGAAATTGCTGGTCGGCCGGCAATTTTTAATTTGTTAGGAGGTGTTGTCATGAGCAGTTCGGGTTCCGTTGATTTCCACAAGGCCTTGAGGGTAGGGCGTCCGCCCAATGTGGCAAGGCTGTTTCCCAACTCAAAGGCGTTAATTGTAAGCGGCAAGTTCATAGACAGGGCCATGCTTGCCAAGGGGCAGGCCATGACAATAGCGGCCAATGGCAGAAATCATACGATAATACGCGGGGTTCTGGCAGCAGCCCAAAGGGCGAACGCCGCCATCATAATAGAGATTGCCCGCTCCGAAGGCGGGGCCAATGCCTATTGCGCAGTAAATTACTGGAATATTGCAAGGCAGGTGGATGCCGTATGCAACGAGCTTGGCATTACCGTGCCAGTGGCTGTTCATGCCGATCATTACGGCATCAAGAAGTCTGATGATATATGGCCGGCAAAGGTTGAAATACCCACTCTCTTTGAAGCTGGTCTTACGTCCATGGCAATTGATGCGTCACATCTGCCGGATGATGAAAATCTGCTGGCAAATATCGAGCTTAATCCCTTTGTTCCAAAATGGGCCGGTTTGGAGACCGAGGTTGGTGAAATTAAGGGCAAGCAGGGGCTGTCCACTGTTGAGGAGGCGCTCTTTCTGATAAGGGGCCTTAATGCGCACGGAATATTTCCCGACTGGATAGCCCTGAATAATGGTACCACCCATGGTATCGAGAAGAGTGATTCCGGCATCCAGGTTGATCTTACCGCCCGGATACATGACGCCCTGGAACCATACGGAGTGTCTGGGGCGCAGCATGGCACCTCCGGTAACAATTCGAAAAGGCTTCGCGATATCGCCACATGGACCCGTACCACAAAGGCAAATGTGGCTACAGCGCTTCAGATGATTTCCTGGGGCGTGAAGGTGGATGATTTCGGTAACGCTGAACAGGATGAAAATGGCGAGTTTATCAAGCTCAAGGGGCAGGGGGTGACTGAAAAACTTTGGGAAGAGATGAAGGCCTATGCAAAGGTTCAGGGCTGGCAGGGCGGCAATTACAAGAAACTGAACCTGCCGTTTGAGAACAGGATAATGGGGCAGCCGCGTTCTGTCCGTGAGCGCATGGCAAAGGGTGTTGAAGAGTTTGTGTATGATCTCCTGGTAAATGTCTTTAATGCCGCGGATACAGCATCAATCTGTATTGAAGACATTGTCAGGTGCGGCTCCTTTGATCCGGGCCCCAAAGTGGAGAGAATTGAAGAACCTGAGGAGTGGACCGAGGAAAAGATCCGTCGGAAGGCCAGGCTTATAGAGAGTGACAAGGGGCCTGCGGGCGATTTTGATGATTAGCAGGGCAGGGTGCCTGCTGTTCAAAAGCAGGGCTCTTCTTAATTAATGCTTCTGCCTTGATAGTATGCGTGTTACAGGAGGCAGGGCCTGCGGCCTTAAAATCTCCATCCCGCCCGGACGAGGGATACGGCCTACCTCTGACCGGGTGCGAGAGGCCCTCTTCCAGATACTTTCTGTGAAGTTTGATTTCAACTGGGAGGGGAAACGTGTGCTGGACCTCTTTGCCGGAAGCGGAGCCCTGGGCATAGAGGCCCTTTCAAGGGGTGCGGCGGATGTCATTTTTGTGGATGTATCGGCGCGCGCCCTTGCCGGTGTGAAAAACAACCTTGATTTGACCGGTTTTACCCGGTCGGCTGTGCTGCTGAAAGCCGATATACGCAGCGCGGGCCTTATGAAAAAAAAACTTTTCAACCATTGCCCCTTTGACCTTATCCTTGCCGATCCGCCCTACAGCAAGGGGTTGGGAGGCGCGGTGACAACGCTTGTCGAAGAGATGCCGCTGCTCAGCCCGGGAGGGTGGCTGGTTATAGAGGAGTTCAGTTGCGCCGAGCTGCCGGAACAGATGAATTTCGATACCGGAAGGGCGGTGCTTGAAGAGATCCGCACCTACGGACAGACTTCGGTGTTTATGTACAGGGCCGTTGCATGATGCACGGCCTGAGATATTGCCTTGTGCGCAGTGTGACTGAGCGGCGCGTTGCACCAGGCCTGTCCGTCTGGTATGAGTCCTGTTCTGTCCGGGGAATTGTCCTTCCGTCTCCGTTGCGTCCCTTTCGTGTTTGCGTTGCCTAATATCTCCACTTTTGTTACCGTGTCAGAATAATTGAAAATTTGCCCCCTGCTGTTTCGGGAGGGGAGCCAGATGGTACAAAAACCGCCTAGGTTGCGGCGGTTGCCAGGGAGTTTTGCTCTTCCATGAAACGACAAACTTGACATAAGACGAACTCAGAATGCTTCAGGTAAGAAATCTTTATACCAGATACGGGCCTGTTTCCGTGCTAAAAAATATTTCGCTCCATGTGGACAGGGGCGATATCGTATGCCTGATCGGAGCAAACGGTGCTGGAAAGACAACCCTGCTTCTGGCAATATCAGGTTTGATCAAGCCTGAAAAAGGCGAGATATTGCTTGAGGGGAGGCGTCTCAACGGTCTTTCGCCTGAAAAGATTGTGGCGATGGGTGTCAGTCATTCTCCTGAGGGAAGGCAGGTTTTTGCTCCGCTTACAGTAATGGAAAACCTTATGCTTGGCGCATATCCAAGGGGCAAGAGCAGCCAGGCGGAAATCCGCAGGGATCTTGATGAGGTGTTCGCGCTTTTCCCGCGGCTGCATGAACGCCGGGATCAGCTTGCAGGAACACTCAGCGGCGGAGAACAGCAGATGCTGGCAATGGGCAGGGCCATGATGGCGCGTCCCGAGCTGCTTCTGCTTGATGAGCCGTCACTGGGACTGGCCCCGAAGCTGGTAGATGTGATCATGGAGACCATAGTGACCCTGAACAGCCGTGGAATGACCATATTGCTTGTGGAGCAGAATGCCAACAAGGCCCTTGGCATTGCAAACCGGGGGTATGTGCTGGAAACAGGCCGTATAATACTGCAGGGGCCGGCGGCTGAACTCGTCCGTGACAGTGAGGTCAGGCGGGCGTATCTTGGACGTGATTATGACAGCCTTTCCGAACGGACAGGGCCGTGCCAGAGAATTTAACTGTAACCCGAGCCAGTTTTACCCGGGTTGCGTCAGATCGCCTGTTGGCAGGTGTTATCCAAAAAGATCGAGCTTTCGTTTGGCCTTGCGGCAGGAGCCGAGCTGTGGGCGCGGTGCACCATGAAAGTTTAGGGAGATATCAGGATGCGGTATAACGACAAGGTGGAGTACCTGTCGCCTGATGCATGGCGGCAGTGGCATACGGAACTGCTCCAGAGTACTGTAAACCGGGCGTGGGACCGGATTGCCTTTTACAGGAAGGCAATGGAGAATGCCGGCGTTACAAAAGATGATATATCCTCTCTGGATGATATTGAAAAGCTCCCCTTCACCACGAGGGATGATCTTTCGGTAAACTATCCTTACGGGCTTTTCAGCGTTCCTCTGAGGGATATTGTACGCATACATACCCTGAGAAGCGCACAGGCAAATCCAATCGCGCTTGGGTACACTGACAGTGACCTGCGTCACCGTCGGGCGCTTTCATCGCGTTTTTTGGCATCCGCTGGGGTCACTGCCGATGATATAGTGCAGATCTGCCTTGATCCGGGAATGTCCAATATCTGGCAGGATATCCGTGAAGGCGCCGAATCCCTTGGAGCACTGGTAATCCCTCCTGACTCAATCAGCACCGGCGCAAGGTTAAGGGTGCTTGTGGATTTTAAAACCACCGCCCTTGTCACAACTCCGTCTTATGGCATGCATCTGCTGGAGAGGCTTAAAAGGGATGGAGTGCCTGTAGCCAGCCTCAGTCTCAAAAACGCAATACTGGTTGGCGAAACCCTGACGGATGAAGTGCGCACCCGGCTGGAGGATGGTTTCTCTGTGGAGACATGGAGCGGATATGGCATCTTTGAAGCCCTTGGGGCGGGAATGGCGTACGAATGCAGGTGCAGGTGCGGTCTGCACCTTGCCATGGATCACTTCATCCCTGAGGTGGTGGATCCTGAAACCGGGGAGAGTCTCGAGCCTGGCAGCCCTGGAGAGCTGGTAGTCACTACCGTTACGGCCAGGGCCAACCCGCTTATCCGTTTCCGGACAGGAGACCTGACTGTTCTTGACACCGAACCCTGCGCTTGTGGCCGCACCACATGGCGCATGATGCCGGTAAGCGGCAGGTGCGATGACCTGGTGACACTCAGGGGGATCAGGATTTCTCCGGATCATATCTCCAAGTTTTTGTCAGACAGGGCTGGCGGCATGAGGCTGCCGTGCCTCATGGTGCTAAGGCGCAGGGACCATCTTATGACCATCGAGCTGCGGGTAGCCATTGGAGTGGACAATTTTTCAGGCAGCCTTCCTGAGCTGCACCGTTGGGTCAGGGAGGTTGAACAGGCTTTTGAGGAAAATATCGGGGTGGCGTGTGTTGTAAAACCCGTGGAGGCCGCCTCGATTATGGATAGACTTCCGCAGGATGCAATTATCGGTGTTGCGGAAGAGCAGGATTAACGGGCCTGCGGGCATATCCCCTGACCTTGTTCAGAAATGCAGGTAGTGGCTTAATCGCATGAAAAAGTTATGACTATAAGGATATACAACAGTTTCAGCAGAAAAAAGGAAGATTTTGAGCCCCTTGAGCCAGGCCATGTGCGTATGTATGTATGCGGCATCACCGCGTATGACCGGTGTCATATAGGTCATGCCCGGTCTGCCGTGGTATTTGATGCGGTTGTGCGTCATTTGCGAAGCAGGAGGTTCAGGGTAACCTTTGTCCGCAATTTTACGGATATTGACGACAAGATAATCAATCGTGCAAGCCAGGAGGGAATTTCCTGCAGCGAGCTTTCCGAAAGGGAGATAGGGCATTTCCATGAGGACATGGACAGGCTTGGCATTCTCCGGGCAGATATTGAACCAAAGGCAACCGATCATATACCTGATATAATAGATATTATTGAAAGGCTCATCAAAAAGGGCGTGGCTTACCAGGCAGGTGGAGACGTCTATTTTTCCGTTGAAAGCTTTCAGACGTACGGAGCGCTTTCCGGGCGCAATATAGAGGAGATGCTTGCGGGCGCAAGGATTGCCCCGGGTGAGAACAAGCGCTCTCCGGGGGATTTTGCGTTGTGGAAGGCGGCAAAACCCGGTGAGCCAAGGTGGAAGAGCCCCTGGGGAGAAGGGCGTCCGGGCTGGCACATAGAGTGCTCGGCAATGAGCATGAAGTATCTCGGAGAGACCATTGATATACACGGCGGAGGGCTGGACCTGATCTTTCCCCATCATGAAAATGAGCGGGCCCAGTCAGAGGCCGCAACCGGAAAGGAGTTCGTAAGGTTCTGGATGCACAATGGCTTTGTCACCATAAAGGGTGACAAGATGTCAAAGTCTCTTAATAATTTTATTACCATTCAGGATATCCTTACCCAGTACCATCCCGAGGCCCTGAGGCTGTTTCTGCTGTCAAAACACTACCGCAGCCCTCTTGATTACAGCCCCGAGGCCGTTGGTGAGAATCTTATGGCGCTGGACAGATGCTATAATGCAGTGGCGGAGGCAGAAAAACTTGCTGAACGAAAGGTGAAAAAGCAGCGTCCGCTTACGGAGCGTGCCATGGAGGCCATTGAAGAGTTGAAGGGGCTTCCTGAAAAATTTGGTGCGGCAATGGATGATGATTTCAATACCGCCAGGGCAATAGGAGCCTTGTTTGAGGCGGTGCGGGCCCTTAACCGCCTTGCCGATGAGGCCTCATCCAGACCTTCGGCGCTTTATGCCGATCCCCTCAGGGAGGCCATCGGGATTATTGGAGAGGCGGCCAGTGTGCTGGGAATTCTGCAAGAAGAACCTGCTGAATACATCAGGAAGAGAAATCTCGAGGCGCTTTCCGAAGCCGGACTCTCGGAGCAGGGGGTGCTTGAACTGATAGAGTTGCGAAACAGTGCCAGAAAGGAGAAGAACTGGGAGGAGGCCGACCGTATCAGGGACAGGCTGCTTGCATGCAACATTGTTCTTCAGGATGGCCCGGAGGGTACCGCCTGGACTGTAAGGCGTTGATACAGCCCTGAAGCTCCGGCCTGCAAGCCGGCAATGCTGTTCTTAAAAAAGATGTTTCCTGTCCTTTTGACAAGGGAGTTCTGGTTCCCCGATCCTTCATCCGCGGATTCGCAGGGCCTGCTTGCCATTGGAGGCGACCTGACTCCAGAGCGCCTGCTTCTGGCGTATTCCAGCGGTATTTTCCCGTGGTACAGCAAGGGACAGCCCCTGTTATGGTGGTCTCCTGACCCGAGAATGGTTCTTTTCCCCGAGGAGCTTCATGTTCCCCGGCGTTTGCGCCGCATAATACGGCGGCAGAAATTTGTGATAACCTTTGACCGGGCATTCCGGCAGGTGATAGAGGCCTGCGCCACTGCGCGGAACCGTTCAACAACTGGCACCTGGATTACGCCGGATATGATGC
>JALVQQ010000117.1 GCA_027025395.1 Deltaproteobacteria bacterium
GACGTGAAGGAAGCTGCTCCATCCAAGGCCACATCGCTTGACGTGCATGAACTCTACTATCTGCTCTCCGAAATCAAGATAAAGGATATCATGACACCTGACCCCATCACGCTGAACGAAAATGATTCAGTTGAAAAGGCAGCGGTTATCATGTTGGAAAACAGAATTTCCGGAATGCCTGTAGTGGATAAAGACGGCAATGTTGTAGGGCTTATAACCCAGACCGATGTGTTCAAGGTCATGATAAGCATTTCCGGTGCATACCGAAGCCCCATTCAGGTTGCTTTTGACCTGGAAGACAAGCCGGGTTCCCTCCATGCATTGATAAATGCCCTCAGGAATCATGGAGCCAGGGTTGTAAGCGTTCTCACCAGCCATGATCACATGCCGGCCGGAAGGCGCGAGGTCTATGTCAGGCTCCAGAACATGGATGACAATGAACTGACCGACATGATTGACGAGCTTAAAAAAGACTTCAAGGTGCTTTATGTAATCAGGGAGGACCTTTCCAACATCCCGAAGAAAAGCCCGCGGGACTAACACGGCTTTCTCACACCCGGAATTTTGTTCCAAAGGAGCCCGGTTCATGGTGGTCTCCTTTTTTATTGGCCGGTTTGAGCGCCACCTGCTTCACTGCCCATAAACCATGGAAGCGAATGCAGAAATTTCCAGGAGAACATTTCACCAGCATGCAGAAAGTCAACGAAATTTATTTTCTTGCAAAACGCTGCTGAATAAAATAGAATAGGGCGTTACGCCGCATTTCAACCGCAAGAGGAGAGATGAGCAGTGGGAGAGCGGTACCGCCTTCCATTTATACTGCCGTTTCAACCACATGCATGAAACAGCTTTCTGTTCTGGCGGCCCGTGACCAGGACAGCAAAGCGGACACTCCCCTGTGTGGACTGGCCAGGCCTGAAACGCCTGGCTCACAGCTATTTACAGTTTGATCCGGTGTATATACACTTGGAAAAACAACTCTCAGGAGTCTGTTTAATGCTATTCAGGTGCGGTTATTCCTGCCGTGCCTGCAAAATGGGGCCTGTTGCCGCCTCCAATGACAACTTTTTCCGCAAGACTTTAAGACCGGGACAAAAACGGAAAATGCCAGAAAAAATCATTCACCGCGATATTCAACAGCCTGAAGGGGGATATATGGACCAGCTGCTTAAGGCTGGCCAGAACGGTACCATTACCTACGATGTCCTCAATGATCTTATTCCAGAAAGTATAAAGGACCCTGAAAAACTGGAAGAAATTTTTGATGTGCTTTGCAGAAACAACATAGAAGTCCTGTCAGAGGACGCCACTGGCGGGGCTCAACCGGTGGATTCAGTGGCTGATCCCAAGGTTGCCGACATCCTTGAAACGCCTGTTGTTGAGGAAAATGAAAAAACAGTACACATATCGGTGGAAATTCCTGGATCAGGCCAAAACCTTGAACATAAACCGGACAAAAAACAGGCCGTAGTAATTGACTCGGGCGGTTATACGGATTCGGAAGAAATTACCACAACCTATCTGCGGGAGATGGGACGCTATGAACTCCTGACCCCTGAAAAGGAGGAGGAGTTAAGCCGCACAATTCGCAACGGCTTTAACGGAATAGTCAATGCGGTTCAGGATCACCCCAGCACCATTAAGGAACTGGAGCTTCTGAGAGAGCAGATAGCCATCTGGCGTCGGCGCGACCCATCCCTGAAGCCCAAGAAGCAGCACCTCAATCATCTCGTGACCACAATCTACAAGATTGCCGATGAACACGGAAATGATATCTCCATTCAACACCTGAAAGACAAGGTAAAGAGATATCAACGGGATATTGAACGCGCAAAAGATGAAATGATCAATGCCAACCTGCGCCTTGTGGTCAGCATAGCCAAACGGTATATGCACCAGGGGCTTTCACTGGCTGATCTCATCCAGGAAGGCAACCTTGGACTTATGCGGGCTGTGTTCCGTTTTGATTACACCAAGGGCAACAAGTTTTCCACCTATGCAAGCTGGTGGATAAGACAGGCCATTACCAGGGCCATTCTTGACAAAACCAGAACCATCAGGCTGCCTGTCCATTTCCTGGAGCTTAGAAGCCAGTTTTTCAAGGCATTCTACGCCATGCTCAAGGAACTTGGCAGAGAGCCTACCCCGCTCGAAATTTCCGAGCGTACAGGTCTTCCGATGGAAAAGATCCTGTCCATCCTTGAGGCCTCCCGTGAGCCTGTATCCCTTGAAACGCCCGTAGGTGATGAAGACAGCACCCTTGGAGACTTTATCGAAAACAAGGAAGCAGTATCACCTTATGAGACGGTAAAGGACAGGGAGCTTACAGAGAGAATAAAGAGCATCCTGGCAACGCTCAGCCCAAGGGAAGAAAAGATTATAAGGCTGCGTTTCGGCATAGGAGAAGACAGTGAATATACCCTTGAAGAGATTGGCAAGAGGTTCAATGTTTCAAGGGAGCGTATCAGGCAGATAGAAAAAAAGGCGTTAAACAGGTTAAGACATTCCAGCAGGCGTGACAGGCTAAAATATTTCCTGGATTAGCTGATCAGATCCAGGCCCGCTCTTAAAGAAGCATCCCTGGCGCCATTACGAATCTTCGCGCCGCATTTTCCTTGCCGGCGTCCCGGAAGAACGGCCAGCTTTCGTTGCCGATGCGGTCATTATTGCCGCAACCGATTGGCGCAGTCCGCACGGCATCTTGCCAACCTGACCAGTAATCCCCCCACGCAAGATCGGTATCTCGCCAGAGCGGTATCACCAGTTCCGCAAAGTTATACCAGTGCATGCCGGAACGGCCATCACTTCATCCTGGCAGGTGACGGAAAATAAAGTTTCACTGCTGCCACGGTCAACAGAATACACTCCTCCAATGTGAATCATTGTCCGGCACTCGCTCCCGGCAAGCTCCACGGGCTTGCAGGCAAAACCGGATGTTTCCTATCATCAAGGCCGCCGGCAATAGATCTCATTGTGAATCAGGTTTTTGTATTTGTGTGATCCGACCATTGCCATGACGGCCTATCCAGCCTGAACTTTCTGTGCTATCGGGCATGGTTGAGCTGTGCTCAACAGGATTGACAGCCGCAGCACAGTTTGAAACACCATGGCAAATTTAACGGAACATTTGTATTGACAAAATTATGTCGTAGCCATACGATTTATACATCTAATTCCACCAAAAATATTTTTGCAGTTTTATCATTAATCAGGGAGGAGGTATGGACATGAAACCGTCATTACTCAAAACCGTGCCTGCTGTTCTTGTCTTGGCACTTCTGCTGTCAGACACACCATTTTGCCGTGCTGATGACAATCTGAACAAGTTTAATACCATCTGCAACTGGATTGAAATCAATTTTCCCCAATATTTTTCACCGCCATCTGAAACTTTCGAAGTTTCAGGTTACCTGATTCGCCACTATGAGAATACAGACACCTATGTCGGGACAATAAATGGCGGCTTCTACGGCCTTGGCGGCATTTTCGGCGATGAAGTTCTATATGTAGGCACCATGGATTACCTGCTGGGGCTCATCACTCCACAGGAGACAGTTACTTTTATCAGGACATTCGGCGGTTCAGACTTCGACTTTGCGGAATGTGTGCGGCAGACATCTGATGGTGGATATATAATTGTCGGACACACAGCTTCTTTTGGCGCAGCTAATAGAAATGTTTATCTCGTCAAAACCGACAGCAGCGGAAATCAAATCTGGACCAGAACTTTTGGCGGCACTGATGATGATTATGGCGTATCCGTGCAGCAGACCAGCGATGGCGGATATATCATTGCCGGTTCCACAAAATCTTTTGGCGCAGAGTCATTCGATATTTATCTCATCAAGACTGACGGCAGCGGAAATCAATTATTTGCTAAAACTTTCGGAGGCGATGATAAAGATGTTGCCAGATCAGTACAGCAGACCAGCGATGGCGGATATATCATTGCCGGATATACAAAGTCCTTTGGTGCGGGAGATGCAGATGTTTATCTCATAAAAACCGACAGTTACGGAAATCAAATATGGGCTAAAACTTTCGGCGGAACTTCTGCAGATCAAGGCTACTCCGTGCAGCAGACCAGCGATGGCGGATATATCATTGCCGGATACACAAAATCTTTTGGCGCAGGGTTATTCGATGTCTATCTCATAAAAACAGACAGCAGCGGAAATGAAGCATGGACTAAAACTTTTGGCGGCACGAATCATGATTTTAGCAAATCCGTGCAGCAGACCAATGATGGCGGATATATCATTGCCGGATACACAAAATCTTTTGGCGCAGGGTTATTCGATGTCTATCTCGTCAAGACCGACAGCAGCGGAAATCAAACATGGACTAAAACTTTTGGCGGTGCTTCTTCAGAAAAAGGCCACTCCGTGCGGCAGACAAACGATGGTGGATATATAATTGCCGGACGTACATCGTCTTTTGGCTCAGGGTTATTCGATGTCTATCTCATAAAAACCGACAGCAGCGGAAATGAAGCATGGCATAAAACATTCGGGGGCACTGATTATGATGACAGCAAATCCGTGTGGCAGACCACAGATGGCGGATTTATCATTGCCGGACATACGATGTCTTTTGGCTCAGGGAGCTGGGATGTTTATCTCATCAAGACCGACAGCAGCGGAAATGTGAACTGACAAACCGAATACAGGCATCCACACACAAGGAGGAGTGCAGGCACAAGGGCATTGCGCACCCTGTGAATCCGCTATTTATAGTTGTGTGAATCCACTGATAGCGCAGACTGGCTGCAGCAAGCCTGCGCTATCAGAAAATAGCCTGTATCAGCCTGCAAAACATTGCGTTGCAAGGTGATGAACGCACAGGCTGATTTAACTTTCTCCAAGATTCAGGCAACATGGCAGATTCGGTCAGGCCGCAAACAGATTCACGCTTTTCCTGCAAACCACCTTGCAGCAAGGGGATTCCTTTTCTGCTCCGCTTCAATGTCCGAAAGCCAGGAAGTTATATCCCCCTCCTTTGACTTTTCATAAAAGGCCATCAAAAGACGCACCGCCATAAACAGTGTGGAAAGTACGGTCCAGAATGCCACGGCCGCGAGACCTGTATCAGGTGACCCGGCCACAAGAGAAATGGTCAGTATTATCATGCACGGGTTGCGTCTGGCTGTTACAAGCCTGAAAAAGGAATCCACCGGCCGCCAGCAGAAGATTCCGAACCGCCCGATACACCACTTGAAGCAACCCTCTACAAGACGTCCGGCAATATATCCTGCAAATATCATCCACATCAGGGTTGAAAATTCAATATCTATCCTGTAAGCCCCGGCGGATTCAAGCCCCATGCCCCAGAGCATGTACCAGAACGGGGGATGAATCAGATCGATTATATGATCAAAATAGTGCCCGAACCTGCTTGACTGAACGGTCACACGGGCAAGTTTGCCATCAACCGTATCAAGGAATGTCATCAGCCATCCTGCGGCAAGACCTGACCAGAAGTGACCTGTATAAAAGCAATATCCGGCAACCACAACCAGGATGAATCCCAAAAGTGTAACATGGTTGGGCCTGAGCCCCGCCTTGACGCACAGGCCGACCACTCGCCTGGCTGGCGCGGGCCACAGCCACTTGGTTACAAGGTCTGTAACTCCCTTGTATGACCAGTTGAAAAGCTCTATTTCGCACTCCTTCTCCTTGCCTGCCTCAAGCTTCACCACAAGGGGGGGATCATATTTCCTCAGTTTCATATTAAACGCCACTGGCAGGGCATCTGGCTCATAG
>JALVQQ010000118.1 GCA_027025395.1 Deltaproteobacteria bacterium
AGGAAGAAATATCATTGAAAGAGACGTGGAGCCCGTCCTCTTCAATGTCCTGAATATTTATTGTAAAAATTGATAGTGTCATAAATTTATCACTGCTCTGCCTTCAAGAATGAGAAGTGACCGGCTACATAAGACAACGCCAATTCCTCCACAGCCTCCCTGGTGAACAGGAAAGGCCCCTGGCGGCGGAGATGGATTTTTCATGAACCCTGCAATATATATGGTGTTCATGCCTTGTCAAGCTGATGGAGAGGTAGATTTGTCTTTTCGCGGCCTTTCCTGCCCCATTCTCGCCACTACTATGCCTATCTCATACAGCAGGTAAAGCGGTATTCCCATCAGGCCCATATTCACAATATCCGGAGTAGGGGTAAGCATTGCCGCAAGAATTGCTATAACCAGTATGGCGTACCGGCGATATCTGACAAATGCCCGGTAACTGCATATGCCCAGCCGACACATTACTATCATGAAGAGGGGCAGTTCAAATACCAGGCCGAAACCCAGTATGAAAAAACCGGTAAAACTCACAAACCGGGCAAGCGAAATAACCGGCTTGATCTCTTCTGACTGGTATCCCAGCAGAAATTTCATCCCGAAGGGCAGTGTAACAAACAAACAGAACAGCGCCCCAGTGTAAAAGAGCAGAATTCCCGCTGTGGCAAATACAAGTACAAAACGCCTGGAAAGGCCAAACACCACATTCAGGCCCTGGGCAAGCCGCCATGACAACCAGGGGGCCATTATAAGAAGGGAGCATACAGAGGCAATCTTCAAAAGACCTGTCATGGGCTCCACCACCCCGAAAAAAACCAGCTTCTGGTCAAGATAATTCTGCATCAGACCCAGTATGTCGGGGGCAAACCAGAAAAGCGCGGCGGTAAGCACCACGAACATTATGACAATCTCAAGGACAAAACGCCGCAAATAGGCGAGGAAAACTACGATCTTCTGGGCAGGGGTCTTTTCCAATTCTCAGGGGAATGACGCTTTGGTCAAGCGAACATCATGGTGTAGCAGGGGCTGCCGAAACAGACAGAATCAGACAAGATTCCGCTCTGCAAACTCTATTGCATTCCTGAACAGGGCAAGTCCAGCACCTTCCTCAGGCAGTTCTTTTCTGGTCCACCGGGGATGATTTGTCCTGTGATGAAATGCCTCGGGATGGGGCATAAGCCCCATGAGTCTTCCAGTAGGATCGCAAAGACCGGCTATCGCAAGTTCAGAGCCATTGGGGTTATAGGGATATTCATCCGTGACCTCCCCGGTTTCGGGATGGACATACTGCATTGCCACAAGCCCCTCGGCCTCAAGCCTGCCGCGGACTTTACCGTCCATTGTCACCAGTTTCCCCTCGCCATGGCGTACCGGAAGCTCTACCTTGTCAATGCCACGGGTAAAAATACACGTGGAAGCAGGGGAAACCCTGCAGGTAACCCACCTGTCTTCAAACCGGCCACTGTCATTATAAATGAGGCTTACGGCACGTCTTTCATAATTCCCGTCAAAACCGGGAAGAAGGCCTGTCTTTACCATTAGCTGAAAACCGTTGCATACGCCAAGGACAAGCCCCCCGGCGCTTACAAATTCAAGCAGCTGGTCCAGCAGGCGCTGGTTGGTCTCCTTGACCCTGGCATAACGGAGCCTGTGCGCCCCGGCCTGAGCCGCCCCCAGGTTGTCGCCATCAAGGAATCCGCCTGGAAGATTCAAGAAATGATAATCAGTGAATTTGACCTTTCCATCCACCAGGTCGCTCAGGTGCACAATATCAACATGTTCGGCACCGGCAAGACGGCATGCATTGGCCATCTCAACCTCACAGTTTGTGCCGTATCCCGTAGTTACAATAACTCTAACTTTTGAAGCCATATAGCGCTCCTGATCAATTATTTATACCTTTATCATGCGGCTACTGAACATTCCTTCACGCCACCATTCCGCCAGCATGAGGTTCAGTTGCTGAAACCGTATCTGCAATAACCGGTCTGGGCAAGCCCTTAAACAATAAAAAACTGGATGCCCTGCGGCAACCTGCCTCCCAACGGGCTCATTAATACCCGCTCGAACCTGAAAAGTACAGAGGTGCAAGGAAAACCGCGCAAGCCTGTCATTTACTGTTGAAGGGTTAATGCGCCATGAATACACCAGGCCCCATACGCAACAAACTGCAAAATCGCACCGTGACCTGAATGATTTTTTCACGCCAATATTCAAGATTTTGTTCAGAGCCGGTAAGATACGCACAACCAAGAACACGTCAACCGGCACAAACCGTGTCATTTGCACGCAACTCTGCCTGACATTCACTTTTCAGGAGGTACAGGACATGAAACAATCAGAAAACAGCACCAGCATCATAATTGTCACCACCACCACGGACAGCGAGGAAGAGGCGCGGCGGATTGCCCAAAGCATGGTCGGCAAAAGGCTTGCCGCATGTGCCCAGATAAGTGGCCCGATCGAAAGCCACTTCTGGTGGGATGGCAAGCTTGACAGTGCAAAGGAGTGGCAATGCCGACTCAAGACCAGCAGGAACCGGTACCAGGAGCTTGAGAAGGAGATTGAAAAGATGCATTCCTATGAACTGCCCCAGATTGTAGCCATTGATGTATCAGCCGCACTGTCAGGCTTTGAACAGTGGATCCGGGATGAGACCAATTCTACAGGATAAGTTTTGCTCAAAACCGCGGCCAGTGAACGCGAGCCCCCACGCGGGGAACAGATGAAAACATGGAGCGCATGCAGGGGCTGGCGGATTTGCTTGTGGTTATGAAACTGCATTGGAAGCGCCAGGCGGATCTTCAAGGTTGAACCGCCACTGATTCAAGGCGCCGCGAGACATGAATCCCCGGCTACGGCCTTATAGTGATGCTTCCGTCTCCCTCCTCCACATGCCCCACCCGTGCCACCTCCACAAGCCCCCTGCGAAGCAGCGCGGTAAGGTATTCATCCGCACGTTCCCGAGGCACTGCCACAAGAAGGCCGCCGGAGGTCTGGGCATCAAAGAGCATGTCAAGCAAAAATCGGTCAACTTCACCCGCTACAATCACTTTTGACCTGCAAAAACGCCTTACCTCATAATCCCCCTCGGGAATTAGTCCCTGCCTCATGAAATCCAATGCGCCAGGGATCAGCGGCACCCTGCCGGCATTTATCACAAGGGAGCATCTACTTGCCTCCGCCATTTCAAGACCGTGTCCCGCAAGGCCAAAGCCGGTTATATCAGTTGCGGCATTAACCCCCACTTCCGTCATCGCCTCCGAGGCCTCGCGGTTCAGGGACTTCATAACCGCGGTCATTCTCGCTACAAGTTCGGGAGGCAGCAGCCCGGCCTTGTGGGCGGTGGCCAGCACACCAGTGCCAACAGGTTTGGTAAGCACCAGCGCATCACCGGGGCGCGCCCCTGAATTTGATACAAACTTTTCAGGATGCACTGTACCGGTCACCGACAGGCCGTATTTCGGTTCCGCATCTTCAACGCTGTGGCCTCCGGCAAGCACAGCACCGGCTTCATGAATTTTTTCCATTCCCCCCCTGAGAATCTCCTTCAGGACGTCCGGGGACTCATCCTTTGCCGGGAAACAGACGATGTTCATGGCGGTCAAAGGCCTGGCGCCCATGGCATACAGATCGCTGAGGGAGTTGGCCGCTGCAATCTGCCCGAATTCGTAGGGATCATCCACCACTGGAGTGAAAAAATCCACTGACTGAACCAGGGCTGTATCAGGCGATATCCGGAAAATACCCGCATCGGAAGCGGTTTCCAGACCGGCAAGCAGGTCGGGATGGGACCTTAAAGGCAGGGAGTCGAGGATATCCCGAAGGCCCTCCGGGCCTATCTTTGAAGCTCAACCAGAGGCCTTTACCCGGGCGGTGAGCCTTTTTCTCTGCTGTTGCATCATAAAACAAGTAATAAAGGTGCCGGAAAGCAGGGAACAGTCCTGGAGCCGGAGGAACAGGCCCCTTCAAAAACCGGCCCGTCAGCCGTTCCGGCCGGGCCCGCCGAGGGATCTGCCGAATGCGCTAAGGGGAGTCCTGCCGAGCCGCTACCAGGGATTCCGGCATCAGGACTATTTACGCAGGGTGGCTATAAGCCTGTTGCGCTTCAGGAACATATCAAGCGCATCACAAATGTGCGGAAACACCACATCCGCGGCTCTAAGGGCCTCTGTGGATGCTCCTTCCTTGCCCAGAATACATACTCCGAGTGCCGCTTCCTTCAACATAAGGGCATCATTGCAGCCATTACCGATAGCTATGGTGTGCTCCCTGCCAAGCTCTTCCATAAAGGCCAGTTTCTGAAGATCCCCCCGGCCGGATTCAAGACAGTGAACATTCACGCAGCATCCATCCCGCAGTTCGTTTGTCAATCCCTCCAGGCTCTGATAGGTATCAGCGGAAAGAACATAAACATCCAGCACTCTGGAAATTGCCTTCAATTTTTCAGCCACACCTTCAATAAATTCCCCGTCAACCGTGAGAGTGCCATTGAGATCAAGGATCAGATGTGACAGGTCGTAGAATACCCCGCAGGGCAGATCAACTTCTATCCGCTTGTTACCAGTTATCATTTGACAAAACACCTCTCCGCAATTACAAGCCGGGCCAGGTCCTGAAAAGCCACTTGCTTGACACGGCATGCGCGGTCAATTGAACCATATCGGCAAAACATGCTTTGCACATGCCGGACCTTGTAAACATTTGAGCAGGGCAGCGGCACCGACTTTACCGGCAAATGCAAGACTCAAGATTTAATCAATGGCATATAAGCCTTTTAATGTCAACCCCAGCCCTCTTGCCGCAAAATTACGCACCTTTTGAACAGGTTGCGGGAAACAGTAATATACAGTGCGAGAATCCGCGCACAAGAGAGATTTGCCGCAATAATTACAGGCCTGGCCCTTTGCATTTCATGCTGACAGCAGCCCCAGGCCATATCATCCTGACTCCGCGCCCGTTTTTCACGATTATGGGAAAAATTTATACTTCCCTGAACATGTCTTTGGTGTAATATAATTGAACCTGGCCATCAGAAAAAAGTTTATATTTTTAATAAATACAAATCATTTTGAATTATTTGAAATCCATCTTCCATCTCTAAAAACAACCAAACTTGCCTTGAAGGGGAGAGACCTTTTTCACCATGCAACTTGAACCACTGATATTTCCGGTAAACTTTCTGCGCCATAATGTAATCAGGACCCTGGAGCTTTTCTTCAAAAGAGTCAGTGTAATCTGCCTGACAGAGGACCCGGAGCTTTCACCGTGCATGCCCGGCAACATCTCCAGTCCACTTTATATCAACCGGATTTGTCCTGCTCCTCTTGAAAAGGGATTAGGGAAATTCCGCAAAATGCTTGAACAGATGCGTGTCTGGGGTGAGCAGATGGGGCTTGACAACAAAACCGTGGCAGAAGCGGTACATACGGATGCCTTCAAGCCTGCGGGTGAATCAATTTCTTCAATTTTATCCTCAATAAAGCGGAAAAAGGCCGATGATCCCCTGTTGAGAGCCAGGATATTTCTCCAGATAGCACTTGAAAATGACATGCAGGATGACCTGCTGGAAATGGAACTCCTCAAACTGGAAAAAAAGAAAAAACAGCTAACCGACATCATGGGTGGAGATCCTCACGATGAAGAAACAGGGCTGACAATGCCCCCGGATTCAGCCGCCGCAAACATTCACGGCATCAGGATGCTTAACATGCCTCAAAAGAGGCTGAATGCCTGGATGAAACTGGCTGGCAGATATGCGGGCGCCTCACTTGACTCATGGCCGCTGGGCCAAAGCGTTGCAACAAAGGACCTCCTGGACAAGGCATACGAAAAGGCCACCGGCAATACCGCCTCCGAGCTTCTGAACATACACCTGCCCGGAGAGATTGACGATACTGAACCGGGCACCAAGCTCATGGAAGGGGTATCAAAGCTGCTTGACTATCTTATGAAGGAACTGGCAGATGGAGGCGACCAGGAAATTGCCCATGATGAACTCATAAAAAATATCTGTCACAGACTGGAGGTTAGCGTTAATCCCAAAAAAAGCATGCGGTCTCCCGGCCCGGTCTTCAACCTTACCCTCTACCCCGGGATGCACATGGACGACCTGATGCCACTTGCGGCAGGGGTAAAAAAACGCAAAAAACCACCGCGTCTCTTTGCCAAATGGTGCTATGGCAGTTTTTATCTGCTGTGACAATGCAACCCAAAGTCACAAGGCACGCTCAAAAATCAGTACAACAACATCAGGGCGCCTGTCATGAGCACCAGATAGAGCAGGGTCATGCCGATACCGGCCTTGATATAGTCAGTTGTCCTATACCCCCCTGGACGCATAATAAGCGCATTGACCTGGTGGGTAGGAAGTATGAAGGTATTGGAAGCCGCAATCCCCACTGTCAGCCCTGCCAGCACAGGATTTATGCCTGCCTGGAGCGCCAGATTCATCCCAAGCGGAACCATCAGCACTGTAGCCCCCACATTTGATGCAACAAGTGAAAAAAAAGAGGTCAGGCCGCCAACTATCAGCAGCAGGGTAACGGTGGTAAACTCTCCTACGGCACCGATTATCTTCATTGCAATAAATGAGGCAGCCCCTGTCTTTTCAAATGCGGTCCCCAGAGGAATAAGACCGCCCAGCAGAAAGATGGTCATCCAGTCAATGGAATGATAGGCCCTGTCTATTGATATGACCCCGAAAAGCACCATGCCTATGGCACCAGTAAACAGGGCTATTGAGAGTCTGACATCAAAAACCATCGCAAGGGCCAGGGCCAGGAATAGACATAACAGCGCGGGCAGAGCCTTTTCAGGCCTGGTCTCCTGGTGCTTGAGCTCCTCTGTAAAAACCAGTTCATTATTTTTCCTTATCTTGACCAGTTTCTTCCAGGGGCCAAGAAGAAGCATGGCATCGCCGGCCATCAACCTGAGATTATTAAGTCCGGTGGAAATCACCGTGTCCCCCCTGTAAACAGCCAGCACGCTTACCCTGTACCTGTCCCTGAAGTCCAACTCCTCCATGGTATGACCGACCAGGTCCGAACCCGGAGGAATTATACCCTGCACAAGACCATATTCAGACGCTGACAGCGCCTCTGTAAAATCATCGACAAGGTCTGTGATGGTCCACCCAAGTTCCGAGGCCATGCGCGTAATGTTTTCCCGCTGCCCGACTACTCCCACGAGATCTCCTGGCTCCACCAGGCTTGTCCCGGTGGAGTTGAGGTACATTTCACCATTTTTTTTCCGGATACCCGTTATATTTACACTGTACAGGGAACCGGCCTGAAGCTCCCTTAGGGTGCATGGCTGAAAACTGTCCGGCACAGACAGGGCAGCGGCGTCAAGTTCAGGCGCATAAAGCTCGCGAAGCCTGCGGGATGCAAGACGGGTTTTGCCATCATCAGCCTCCTTGCCAGGGCCGGGAAGCACAAATCCGCCCAGTGCCACGAAATATATCAACGCGCCTGCCAACAATACCACACCTACAGGGGTCACACTGAAAAGACCAAGGGGTTCAAAGGCTGCCCCACCCAGGGCGGTGGAATTATTTTTCCACCATGCGCCCATTATATCATTTAGCATTATCAAAGGACTGGAACCAACAAGAGTCAGGCAACCGCCTATAATAGCGGAAAAGCCCATGGGCATGAGGATACGTGATACAGGCACGCGAAGTTGCTGACTGATCCTTGATACAGCGGGCAGGAACAGGGCCGCCGCGCCTATATTCTGCATGAAGCTGGAAATAAAGGCCACGGTTGCAGAGATTACTATCATGATCCGGTTCTGGCTGCCGCCCGCAACTTTTATGATCTTCTGGGCGAGAATATCCATAATGCCGGTCCGGTTCAGCCCCGCGCCAATAATCATAACGGCCATAATTGAAACAACCGCATTTGAACTAAGGCCTACTGTTGCCTCTTCAGCGGTGAGAACCCCTGTAAGGGGCAGAAGAATCATGATCAGAATACCCACAACATCAACCCTGAGCCATTCAAACACAAAGATAAAAATAGCCCCCAGCAGCAAAATGAACACTTTAAGCATATCAGGGGTCAAACCCGTGGCATCCATAACTCATCTTCCAAAGTTGAAAAATTAACATCTAGCAGTGACAGCTGGTCAAATGCTGCCAAAAATCTCTTGCCGCAACACCCATACCATTTTTTCTAAACAATGACCAAATTTTACCGGCCATACAGAGCGCAAAGATTATTTTGCCTGGAATATCTGCATCTGTATTCTTTTCTATTTATGCCGCAAACCAGTACTACTCTTCAGGTCTCATCGAATATTGGCCAGTTTGTCTTTGGCCCCGGAGTGACATGAGAGGATCTGTCATTAATGGCTGTCAATAGCTTGTTTTCCATAAAATAAATATTGGATCTATCATAAGAGAAAACTTTAAAAAATAGCAAGGCTTACGATTATTTCAAGAATTCAAGAACCAAGATGAACCATTGGCTGAAGCGGCTTCAATCCTTCCTGAAACAAACAGAAGCACTCCCCCGGCGACAAACAGCGGAACCAGTGCGAGGATACCGGTCCTGGCGCTGCCTGACCAAAGGGTAAGCATTCCCACAAGCGCTGGCCCCGCCACTGCGGAAAAGCGCCCTGTAATATTGTAAAAACCGAAAAACCCGGCCTCCTCGCCCCTGGGAATCATTGAGGCAAAAAGTGACCGGCTGAGCGCCTGGATTCCTCCCTGCGCGCTTCCCACAACGGCGGCCAGAAGAAAAAACTCTCTGATGCCCGTTAGCCTGGACGCTGAAATCACCACCCCCACATACAACAGTATGGTCGCAAGCACAACGCGGCGGGCCCCGAGGCGCTCCGCTATCCGGCCCATTAAAAGCGTTGAGGGAACGCCTACCGCCTGAACCAGCAGCAGCGCACCCATAAGTCCGGATGTTCCCAATCCGATGGAAAGGCCATAATCAACCGCCATCCTTATCACCGAACTTACTCCATCCATATAAAACCAGTAGGCGCCAAGAAAAAACAGGGTGGACCTTAGCTGAAGCAGACCGGAAAAACTGTTTTTAAGACGTTGCAGGGACACTGTGACAAGTTTCAGGACAGATTCCCTCTTGAGCCTCACAGGTTCCCTGACCAACAGGAAGAGAGGGACCGAAAAGACAAGCCACCACGCGGCCACACCAACAAACGAGGCCTTGACTGCCCCATGCACGGAACCGAGCATAAAGAATCCGGGGCGCATAACCATTGCTATATTGATGGCGAAAAGCAGACCTCCTCCAAGATACCCCAGAGCAAATCCCAGGCTTGAAACACGGTGACGCCGCCTGGAGCCCGCAACTGCCGGAAGCAAGGCATCATAAAAGATGTTGGCGGCAGAGAACCCGGTTACAGCGGCAAGGTAAAGAAATGACGCAAGTATCCACTGCCCTTGATCCGGGACCGCAAGCAGTGCGGTAGTCACTGCCCCAAAAACAGTAAAAAAGCCAAGGACTTTTTTCTTGATTCCCGCCGCATCAGCAGCCGCTGCGGCAAAAGGCGCAATCACGGCTACGGCAAATGCCGCTGCGGAAACCACCCAGCCTAACCTTGCAGTGGAAACCGCGGCGTCAACTCCGGCGCAGCAGTACTGCTTGAAAAAAAGCGGGAAAAAGCCCGCCATTACCGAAGTTGCAAACCCTGAATTCGCCCAGTCGTACAAGGCCCAGGCAAACTGCATCTTCCGGCGGCCTATCTCTCCCGAACCGGACGGCATGGCGTTATGACCCGCGCCTCCAAAAATTATTCACCGTGAAGCTCTACGCCTCCAAGCAGATCCGCCAGCACCATGACCGTGGCGCCGATCACCCTTGTACAAGCGGTGTACCTGGAGCTGTTCTTATCGCGATAGAACGTCCTGACCGCATCACGGTCATGCCAGTCTACCCTGGCAATATCGCCGCAGTTTATACCGCCAAATTCCGACGTGATATTTTCAAATTCACGCACCATGCGGTTTGCAAGCCTCCACATCTCCCTGTGATCCTTTGCCGCCGGCTCTTTCTTGCCCATCAGCAGGCCTACAGAGGCAATGGCCCCTGAAAGGGTGCCACAAACATTTCCGGTACTGGCCATGCCCCCGCCAAAAGGGGCCAGGGCCGCGATAACGTCATCGGCCTCCATCTCAAACATTTCCGCAGTTACGGCAAGCACCGCCTGACTGCAATGAAATCCCTGAAGAAACAAATCCTGAGCCTTCTGTGACATCTGTTCCCGTGTCATCTTCTTCTCCTGTCTTTTTTCTCTTTCATGCAAGCGATGCCACAACAGCCAGTGACAAGCCGGCTGCGATCACCGCAATGTATGCGATCATGGAGGAGGCCCACAACAGCCTCACCGCGCGTCCTATATCAGCAGGCACGGGGAAACGGGCATTGCCGTTTATCCAGGGATGAGTGCTGACCGCTCCACTGTAGGACGCGGGCCCGCCAAGCCTGACTCCAAGTGCCGCCGCAAAGGCGGCCTCAGGGAAACCGGAATTGGGACTTGAATGACTGCGGCCATCCTTTTTTACAACCACCCTGATATCAGCCGCGCAGCCTATCCCCGTAACCCATGAGGCAACACCAATGGCAGCCACGCTGATACGCGCGGGCAGCCAGTTGCAAAGATCATCCATTCTGGCGGCCACCCTGCCGAACAGAAGATACCTGCTGTTCCTGTATCCTGTCATGGCGTCAAGGGTGTTGACGGCCCTGTAACACGCTGCCGACACCGGCCCTCCAAGCGCGGCATAAAATAACGGGGCGGCAACTCCATCCACAAAATTTTCAGCCACGGTCTCAATGGCTGCCATTACTACTCCCTTCTCATCAAGTAATGAAGTATCCCTTCCCACTATGCGTGCCACCCGTTTCCTGCCCGCCTCAATCCCGCGGGTTTCAAGGGCGTGCTGCACGGCAAGGGCTTCATCCGCAAGGCATTTTACTGATATTGAGAAATATATTACCATCACGGAAACGAACCAGGCCAGCCATTTTCCCACTGCAAACGAAGCCTTCAGGACCAAAACAGTAAACACCCCGGCAAGGGCAACAACCGTCAGCGCAAACATGGCCCCCTGCAAGAGCTGGCCAGCAGGTATCTTGCGGCAGCACCGCTCGGCCACGGCTACAAGGCTCCCCAGAAAACGGACAGGGTGCGGAAACCGCTCCGGATCGCCAGCCAACATGTCAAGCACTGCCGCTGCCGCAATAACGCCTGCCCCCCAAAATGAGGCAAAGAATGGAAACTGTTCCATGAAAAACACCTTGACTGTTTGGTAAATACTTGCACGTTGTCCCGTATCCGTCCCAACTGTGCCTGAAGGGCAGGACTGCTGCGGGATTACACTTTGAAATCAATTAAATATTGACCTGAAAGCGTTAATATAGCATAAAAGGAACAGGGATGGCAGGCGCCTCTTGTGCCTGGTAATGAAAACCGCCCCATCAACAGGGGCACTTTATTAAGTCAAACAGGATAGGACAGGTAGGGACTGCATGTGATTGAGACAGATGAACAGTTGCGTCTTCTTTTGGTGGACGATGAAACAGACATACTGAATCTGCTTGGGTCCTACTTCGAGCGGAAAAACATAAGCTACAGGACCGCACGGGACGGAATAGAGGCTCTTGAACGCATGGAAGAGGCTCCTGTGACAGTGGTCATTACCGACCTGCACATGCCCCGCATGGACGGCATGCAACTGATCAGGAAAATCAAGGAGCGCTGGCCTGATACTGATATAATCACCATTACCGGATATAAAAACAATTTTTCATATACTGATGTAATCAACGCCGGGGCAAGTGATTTTATCTCAAAGCCCTTCAACTTCGACGAGCTTGAGGCAAAGCTCAACCGGATAATCCGGGAAAGAAATCTCAGGGCCCAGCTCCAGAGCCTCTCCACCAGAGATCCCATTACAGAACTTTACAACCGCAGATACTTTGACGGCAAGATAGAGGAAGAATGCGAACGGGCGGCAAGGCAGGGCTACCCTCTCTATCTGATGATAATCGACCTTGACAACTTCAAGCAGGTAAATGATGAATACGGCCATCAGACAGGAGATTATCTGCTGAAAGCCCTGGCTGACGTACTGAGAAACTCCACAAGGAATCATGTTGACATTATCTGCCGCTACGGCGGCGACGAATTCGCCGTTATTATTCCGCATGCAACAGAAGAGCAGGTGAATGCCATTGCCGAGCGCATGAGAAACAACTACCTGCGCATCGACAACAAGGGCACAACCCTGAGCATAGGGGTTTCATGCCTTGCGGAAAAATGTAGAGCCACCAGGAAAGATATAAACGCACTGATAAAAAGGGCGGATGACGCCATGTATGCCGCAAAAAGGGCGGGCGGCAACAAGGTGGTTATTTTCAGGGCAGGCAATGAGCAGCAGGAACGGAGAACCGAGGCGTAAAAGCCGGGATTATTTTTTGTAAATATTGGCCTTGCCCCTCTTGCGCAGCCTTATTGCGGCAGGAGTCACTTCAACCAGCTCATCCTGGTTGATCCACGCCAGGCAGTCCTCCAGGGACATCTCGACCGGGGGCGTCAGCACTACATTTTCATCCGAGCCTGCGGCGCGCATATTGGTCAGCTTTTTCCCCTTTGCAGGATTTACCACCAGATCGCCGGCGCGGCTATGTTCCCCTATAATCTGCCCGGCATAAACCTGTTGGCCCGGCCCTGCAAACAGCCTGCCCCTGTCCTGGAGGTTGAACAGGGCGTAAGCAACGGTTGTACAGTCCTGCTTTACCACCAGGGCCCCGTTTACGCGGTTTGTTATCTCACCGGCATATGGCGCGTAGCCTGAAAATACATAATTCATCACGCCCATCCCGCGGGTATCGGCAAGAAACTGGGCACGGAAGCCAAGCAGCCCCCGGGTGGGCATTTTGTAAATCAGGCGTGTAAACCCCTCGCGCTGTTCCATCTCGAGCATGCGGCCCCTGAGTCTGCCCAGTCTCTCTATTACAGCACCCTGGTACTGGCTATCCACATCAATGGTTACGGTTTCATAAGGTTCCAGCAGCTTGCCTTCCTCATCCCTTTTCATGATTACCTGGGGCATGGTTACCTGAAATTCATACCCCTCGCGCCTCATCTTTTCGATAAGTATTGAAAGATGAAGCTCTCCCCTGCCGGAGACCCTGAAACCAACGGCATCATCGAGCTCTTCCACCTTGAGCGCCACATCACCCAGGGTTTCACGCCTGAGCCGCTCCTCAAGGTGACGGGACGTCACGAACTTTCCCTCCCTGCCCGCAAAGGGTGAATCATTGGGAATAAAATTCATGGAGATCGTAGGTGGGTCAATTTTGATCAGGGGCAGTGGACGCGGATCGTCAGGGTCTGTAAACGTAACCCCGACGGTGATGTCATCCAGCCCCGCCACCGCCACTATTTCACCAGGCCCCGCCTTTTCCACCGGAACCCGCTCATTGCCTTCAAACCTGAAAAGTTTTGAAATCCTGGTCCCCACAACAGATGAATCCCTGAGGACAACGGCAACATCACGGTTTATGCGGACGGTTCCGTTTGTAACCTTGCCAATTCCCAGCCTGCCAAGATACGGAGAGTAATCAAGGGTGCTTACCTGCATCTGGAGCGGCTCATTCTCATCCCCTGCCGGAGCAGGTATATGCTCAATGACAAGATCCATCAGAGGTTCCATATTCACGGGCTCATCGTTGCTGTCAAGCAAGGCGTAACCCTGCTTGGCCGAACAGTAAGCCACCGGAAAATCAAGTATCTCGTCAGGCGCATCAAGCTTTACAAACAGATCAAAGACCTGATCCACTGCCCAGTCGCTTCTTGCAGCGGGCTTGTCAATCTTGTTTATCACAACGATTACCGGCAGGTTGTTCGCCAGGGCCTTTTTAAGCACAAAATAGGTCTGGGGCATCGGGCCTTCCTGCGCATCAACCAGCAGCAGGGCGCCATCGGCCATGCGCAGGACCCTCTCGACCTGTCCACCAAAGTCGGCATGGCCAGGTGTGTCAATTATATTAACCAGGTGGCCTCTGTGCAGGAATGAGCCATTTTTTGAGGTTATGGTTATTCCACGCTCCCTTTCAAGGTCCATGGAGTCCATGAGGCGCTCTTCCACTGTCTGATTTTCACGAAAAAGCCCGCTCTGCTTGAAAAGCTGATCAACAAGCGTGGTTTTGCCATGATCAACATGGGCTATTATAGCGACATTTCTGATTTTTTCTTGATCCAAGATTTATGCTCCAGTTGCTCCCCACGGCCCCGGCAGGCCCCGGGATTCTGCTTTTTGCAGCGAACCCATGCAGGAGCCACGCGCCGGCTCCCTTGGCAGCGGCTGCTGCCAAACAGGAATGACCAGCGCGGATGTTGCAGATGCTTCACGGGAAGAAAAGGCCGCGGCACAGGCAAGGGGAATCTGATTATTTCATGGCTGTAAAAAGGGGGCTTCCGTTGCGCAGCGGCAGGCACACTGGCCTGTTCCAGGGTCATGCAGGGATACTGCCTGCCGACAAATCCTAACGCATATCTCGGTTGCCGTTGGGAAGGCCCTGCGGATACGGTAACAGGTGCGGGCTTGCTGGTATCATGCGCCTGAAGCGTATTGCCATACCGCATGTGCGCGTCCTGGCCCATGCCCTGTTAAGACATTCTTTAAAGGCATATCAACTCCCTGGGGCTCAGGGTAAGCCTCTCAGCTCCGTTCCCTGTTACAAGGTAAGTGTCTTCCAGGCCGACAATTCCAATCCCTGGAAAGACCAGCTTCGGTTCCACAG
The DNA here is from genome assembly GCA_027025395.1 of Deltaproteobacteria bacterium. Lineage (GTDB taxonomy): Bacteria > Desulfobacterota > Dissulfuribacteria > Dissulfuribacterales > QOAL01 > S144-17. The sequence continues at coordinate 14,784 of JALVQQ010000118.1, forward strand.
CGACTGTCATTCCAGGCACTATCTCCATACTGTTTCCAGCTGCAAGGAATGGAAATTCATCAATCTCTATCCCCAGGCCATGACCTACAAAGGGCACCCTGTCGCGTCCTGAACCCATGAAGTGGTCTTGATACCCCAAACGGGACATAAAGTCCAGCGCATATTCATATAAAGCGCCAGCCGTCGCCCCCGGAACCAGCATTTCCGCAAGCCTGTCCTGCAACTCGCTTACTGCTGAATATGCCCGGGTAACTGTTTCAGGCGGGGCGCCGGTAAAGAAAAGCCTTGTCTGGTCGCTGAGATAGCCATTCACCGAGCCGCCAAGATCAATGCTCACGATCTGGTCCGGCCCAATTTTCCCAGGCCCGGCGCTGAATCCAAAGGCGGGATTCACCCCCATCCCTCCGCCCGGCGTATTGGTCCAGGCAGCCAGGGCGCCATCCGGGCCTGAAAGAAACTGCCCGCAACCCAGCTCCTGATTCCAGCCTCTCATCCTGGAATAACCCGGATGCCCCCTGCGGCGCAATTCCGCCTCGACCCTTGCGGCAAGCTCAAGCTCCGGGATTCCGGGCTTCAGCACTTCAGGCACTATTTCAAGCGCCTCTGCCACCTGCCGGCACGCCGCCCTTATCTGCTCTGCCTCCCAGTCGCTTTTAACCGCGCGAACGCTGCGAATCAGCGGTGTAATGTCATGCACGGTTACTCCGGGCCAGGAGCGAGAAGTATAATAGTTGTAAAAAAATGCCGGGAGCACATCCATTTCAAGCCCGATAGACGAGCAGTCAAGGCCGGCGTCCCTGACCTCGCCAGCAACGGCACTCAGGCCGGCAAGAGGACGTATCCTTTCCAGCGGCGACTCCCTTGCCGCCCGCTCCCACGACCTCCACACAAGCATCAACGGCTCTCCCTCCGCGGGAATGAAAAGATGGGCGTCCTGAACCGTTCCGCTAAAATAGTAAAGATCGGCGTTTTGCCGAACAAGGGCAAGGTCAATGCCCCTGTCGGCAAGCAGCTTCTGAAAGCGCGATATCCTGTTTTCTATTTCATTACCGGGTACTGTCCGCATAAAACCGTAACCCTTTTTTTGATAATATGCCCTGACGCGGTCATGGGCAGTGACACCTGCGCGGTCATGCCGCCGATACTCGGCACAGGTGACATCCATGCGGGCTTCTGATATAACCCTTTGGACCTCAACACAATTTTCAATCCTCTCCTGCAAGGTTTGCGCCTAGCAGGCACAGGGGAACCGCACTAACCTGAAAAAAGATACCAAAATGCCTCTTTGCCGGATCAAAACACAACTCGAGACCCTTTCATCAAAACTTGACACATGGTTTGCGAGAACGGGGGCTGTAGCGCTGCTCCTGACCATGACTGCCGCCGTGGCCAACATGATTCTCCGTCCCGTCGGCCACCCCTTGACCGGCTCTTTTGAGCTAATGGGCCTTGGATGCGCTGTCACCACGGCCCTCGGGCTTGCGCTGGCCCAGGAGCATAAAAATCACATAGCGGTAGATATACTATACAACATGCTTCCTGTAAAAATCAGGATGATCGCCGGCCTTGCGGGAAAACTTGCATGCTGCGCC
>JALVQQ010000119.1 GCA_027025395.1 Deltaproteobacteria bacterium
GGAACGCGCCTTCTTTTTCATAATGGGCAGCGATGCATTCCTTGAAATCGAGATGTGGCACAGTTACCGCAGCCTTGTGGATTACTGCTCAATCATTATCATGGGCAGGGACATCAGGGAGTTCCGGGCTGCTGAAGATATAATCAGGCGCTCATGGCCGCAATTTGAGCGCACGGCACCGGGCAAATTCGCTGCCCGGGATGGCAAAACCATAACTTTCCAGACGGTGACCCACCTTGAAATTTCAGCAACGGATATCAGGGCAAGGATGCGCGCGGGCCGGTCTGTCAGATATCTGGTGCCGGAAAAAGTAAGAGAGTATATGGAGACAAACAGGCTTTATATCGAAGATTACACCACTGACCCCAATGAACAGGCCACAAGGACAAACTTCCTGCCTCCGGAGGAGCAGCTGAAGGAGCCTGACAGCGAATGTGAACGCGCCATTGCCATTGCGCGGGCGATTCACGACTGCAAGGGCGAGGACATAGTCCTGCTTGACATAAGGGGGATGTCCGCCATAGCGGATTTCTTTATCATTGCCCACGGACGCTCCACAAGGCATGTGGAGGGCACGGCGTCGAAGATGAGAAGACAGCTGAGAGGGCAGAAGATCAGATGCCGCGGCATCGAGGGCGAGGATGAAGCCAGGTGGATACTCATGGATTACAACGACTGCGTTGTACACCTTTTCTACCAGCCGGTCCGCGCCTTCTACGACCTGGAAGGGCTGTGGTCCGATGCGCCGCGCATAAGATGGCGGGATGGTTCGTCAGGGGTGTCCAGCAGAGCCAAAACAGGTCCGCCGGAAAATGCGGACCATGAGTAACACGCTCGTATCACTCAGGGAGGTGGGCAAGGATTACAGTGTAAGGGCCGGCTTTTTCTCCAGGCAAAAAAAGACAGTAAGGGCTCTTGACCGCATCTCCCTTGATCTCAGGCAAAATGAGATCCTGGGGCTTGTGGGAGAAAGCGGCTGCGGCAAATCCACCCTGGCCCGCATTACCCTGGGGCTTGAACAGCCCACCAGCGGGGCCGTCTTTTTCAGGGGCAAGGACATATCCACCCTGGGCGGCACTGAGAAAAAATCCTTCAGGCAGAAGGCCCAGATGATATTCCAGGACCCCTACTCCTCGCTTAACCCCAGGAAGACCATCCTGCAGATACTGAAGGAGCCGCTGGAAATCCACGACCTTTGCCCGAAAAACAGGTATGTGGAGAGGGTAAGGGAGCTGCTTGGGGATGCGGGGCTTAAGGATGAAGACATACTCGGGCGTTATCCGCATGAATTTTCAGGAGGCCAGCGGCAGAGAATCGGCCTGGCCAGGGCCCTTGCCACCAGCCCGGAGCTGATTATTGCGGATGAGCCCACATCCGCCCTTGATGTCTCAATACAGGCCCAGATAATCAACCTGCTTCTCGACCTCCAGGAACAGAAGGGGCTTTCATACCTGTTCATCTCTCACGATCTTCCCATAATCCGGTTCGTGAGCCACAGGATAGCCGTGATGTACCGGGGGCAGCTGATGGAACTCATGCCCGGAGACTGTTTCATGGTTACAGGGCGGGAAACCCGGGGACGCGCCCTGCACCCCTACACCCGCTACCTCCTGGATGCAGTGCCCGTGCCAGACCCGGCACGGAGGATTACAGACCGTTCAGGAGACGAGCCGGCTGTCTCTGACAGCCAGGATGCAGACACCAACGGATGCGGCTTCGCGCCTCGCTGCGACCGGGCCGCGGATGCCTGTTTTGAAAAAAGACCCGCATGGAAACAGGTGGGAAAAAACCATTT
>JALVQQ010000120.1 GCA_027025395.1 Deltaproteobacteria bacterium
GAATAACGGCCCGCTCAAGGACATTTTCCAGTTCCCGCACATTGCCGGGCCAGGAATATGACAGCAACAGGTTCATGGCTGCCGGAGCAATACCCTGTATATCAACGGCATGGCTGTTTTTGAACCTGGCAAGGAAATGATCACAAAGCAGGGGCAGGTCATCGAGTCGTTGCGATAAAGACGGGATGTGAACATGGATAACATTTAGACGAAAGAGAAGATCTTCCCGGAAACTCCCCTGTTTTACCTCTTCTGCAAGATCCCTGGCCGTTGCTGCCAGCAGTCGTACATCTATTTTTTGTGGTTTTGCCGCCCCGAGCGGCTGCACTTCCTGCTCCTGGATAACCCGCAAAAGCTTGACCTGCATGGAAAGCGGGAGTTCTCCGATTTCATCAAGAAATAGCGTGCCGCCGTCTGCTTCGGCAAACAGCCCTTTTTTGTCCCTGTCCGCGCCGGTAAAGGCACCCTTTTTATACCCGAACAACTCGCTTTCAAGAAGATTCTCTGGAATAGAGCCACAGTTAACGGCAACAAAAGATTTACCCGCACGGTTACTTACATCATGAATACCCCGTGCCAACAACTCCTTGCCGGTGCCGGATGCGCCGGTGATAAGAACCGTGGTCGGATGGGGTGCCACTTTGGCTGCCAGGCGGAAAATTTCCCGCATCTCCCGGCTCTTACCGACCATCCGGCCAAAACTGAAATCTTCGTCGATACCTGACAACTGACTTCTTAATTGCGCATTTTCCCGTTGCAGCCGTTCCCGCTCTTCCGCTTTTTTCAGGACCAGGATAATTTCTTCTGCCTTAAATGGTTTCGATATGTAATCATAGGCACCAAGATGCATGGCTTCTATGGCGCTGTCAATGGAACCATAGGCCGACATCATGATTATTGTCGAACAATGATCGAGTTTCCTGGCTTCCCGCAAAAAATCCATGCCATCCATTACCGGCATCTTGATATCACAGAGAATAAAATCAAATTTTTTTTCCTGTAAAAGCCTCAGACCTTCATGTCCATTACCAACGGCTTCTACAGCATAGCCCTGCCTGGACAGAATGGAGGTAAGCATGTGCCGCATGTTTTCCTCATCATCGATGACAAGGAGTTGTTTTTGACATGATGAAGCCGATTCCGGAGCGGTAAATATTTTTTTCACAATTATACGGCCCTAACCTAAGGTAAGGAATTTGGACAAAAAACCAAGGTATTCATCCTGTGGCTTGACATCTTCCGGGATGTCCGTCCCCCTTACGTTTTTCATACCCATGTTACACATAATGCACATAAGGAGGAACACATGAATATAACACTCTCGGTAGATCAAAAACTCATTGGGCCCAAACAAGCAAAATCAGGCTATTCAACTCGTCAACCGACTTATGCTGGATGATACAGGAGTACTCTCAACCCAGGTCATGCAGGAATATGCCCATGTGGCCCTCAACAAACTTGGACAGCGCCAGGATGTAGTCATACGCCAACTCTTTATACTGGAAACTTTCCAAATCATAGAGAAACACCCGAACTTATACGGCGTGCCATTGAAATAAAATCGGCATACTGCATTGGATTCTGGGATGCGTGTGTTATTTCTGCAGCCGAAAAGGCCAGATGCGCCACCATTTATTCAGAAGACCTGAATGCCGATCAATTTTACTCTGGTATTATTGTCAAAATCCTTTTACCAATTGCTTGGAAAATCCGCCAGTTCCTAAGTCTTTTGGTCGGGAATCCATAACGCATCATCTGGCTCGACATCTTGTTGAATCCCCGACCCTTCAGCAG
>JALVQQ010000121.1 GCA_027025395.1 Deltaproteobacteria bacterium
ATGTAACCTGAACGCTGAACGGTTCAGATTCTGCCGGGTATGGTGGATTAAACAGGATTGACTGGATGGTAAGGTCCGGCCTTGTATAGCTTGATTCCACCCTGGCAGCATATATGTCGGTTTTATGCCCTTCATAGTCAAACCAACTGTCTTCCCAGGAAATGATGGGCCCTGCTGGCTCAGACCCTGAACCGTCAAACATGATCTGCGCCCTGGTGACATAAGGACCCCGGAAATTCAAAAGCTCCGTTGCCCACAAAACTGCATCATCCTCTATGCCAATGGCAAAGGCTGTCCATTTGTCCTGGAGCAGCACGTCTGAGGCAAGGATAATCCTCCCGCTGTTGTCAGCCGCGGGTTCCGGATGGATGTACCGGTCAGCATCAATATCAAACCGGGTCTTCATATCATTCAGGAGAGAGATATGGTGGCCGGCATTACCTCTGTCATCTACCCTGACAATAACAGTGTCCCATTTGTGAAGATTCCAAACTTCTTTCTCCCAGCAAATATATGCCCCGCCCCTGCCGTCCGGTGCGACACTGATGTGACTCAGTTCATTTGTCAGTTCCACAGGCTGGCTTTCAAGCGTTATTCCATATTGTCCCCACAGTATATTTCCATTCTGATCAACATGCTGTGCCTTTACCTTTTCAAACACATTCCAGCCATCATCAATATGTACACCGAATGCCACAATGGCCCCGCCTGTACTATCGCTGACTATTCGGGGATGATACTCCCCCTGTTCATTGTCCGCAGTTGCCAGTACCGGACTGCTGCCCCAGGGGGTTTCCAGAATGGGCAGGCTCGGGGTTCCTCCCACCTTTACACGCTGCAGGCATACATGCTGCTCACCGTCCACCCATGCTGTTATGACCCCGCCACTCCCGTCTCCGGTCATATCCAGGCTGTCGGCATGTACCATGCCGCCGCCAAGCCCGATTCCATTGGTGCCGGGGTTTGCAAGGAAACCTGAGGCATCTACATGCACCACACGAGGGCCTGAGGCAGATACAAAAACCACATACGCCCCTCCTGCATTATCAGACACCATTGATAATGAGACGATATCTTCCTGCGCGAGGCCAACGTCCGTACTGACTGCAATAACGCCCGGATCCCACACAGGCACTCCCACACTGTTTATGCGCTGCACAAACACCCTTATAACAGATGAAGGGGCAGGTTCAGCGCTCCACCATGCCAAAATAGCCCCGCCGCTCTGGTCTGAAATAATTTCAGGATCGTGCTGATCCCCTGCTCCTGAGGCAATGGCTCCAGTCCAGACCATGCTGCCCTGATTGTCCAGGTGAGTGGCGAATACATCAAGGTTGCCATTTTTATCACTGTGCCACACCACAAACGCGCCTCCGGCCCCATCAGAACACAGGGCCACGGCCTGCTGAGCACCGGAATCAATGCCAACGACGTTAAACCACAGTATGTCGCCCTCTGCCCCTGAAGCCAGAGAAACAAAAGAGCAGGATAATAAGAGAATTGAAAAGAGGAGCAGACTGGAAATGGCAGGGCGAATCATATTCCCTCCTTATCCGCAAACGTGCGGAGTTATAAAAACAGGAGCAGCACTGCCCCTGAGAACAGACAAAAAGGTGAACGGAAGTTGAAGGATGCGCTTTGCATACATTATTAACAAGCAAATAGTATGCCCTTTGGCCGTTGGCGCAATATACTTACTGTTCCACTGTCTATGCCCTTTCAGGCGTTATTGGATGATAAAGAGGAAAAAAATTACAGGAATTGTTTTCCATGATGTAAAATTATTCCATAT
>JALVQQ010000122.1 GCA_027025395.1 Deltaproteobacteria bacterium
GCCTTCCTGTCCCGTGGACGCTTTCGCCGGGCGGCCCCAGGGAAGAGTGCGGTATATTTGCGGTTTACGGTCATCCCGAGGCTGCCAAACTTACTTACTTCGGTCTTTACGCCCTTCAGCACAGGGGGCAGGAGAGCGCGGGCATTGTGGCCTCTGACGGAAAGACCATACGTCAGCACAAGGCAATGGGGCTTGTAAGCGAGGTGTTCGACGAAGGCATCCTCCAGGAGCTCACCGGCCATGCGGCCATCGGGCATGTGCGCTATTCCACCACCGGCTCGTCAATACTTCAGAATGCGCAGCCCTTCTGCGTGTACCATTCGGGCAGCACAATGGCGGTTGCCCACAACGGCAACCTTGTAAATGCGCACCGAATAAGGCGGGAGCTTGAGAGGCACGGCTCTATTTTCCAGACCACAATGGACAGCGAGATCATTGTGCACCTGCTGGCAAAGGCCTCTGCCAAGGGTATTGACGAGGCCATAATAAACGCCATGAAGCTCATCAAGGGCGCCTATTCCGTGGTGATGCAGACAGAAAAGGCCATCATCGGGTTCCGCGATCCCCTTGGTTTCAGGCCCCTTGTGATAGGGCGCATGAATGATGCATGGGTCCTTGCATCCGAAACCTGCGCCCTGGACCTGATCCAGGCAGAGTATGTCAGGGATGTGGAGCGCGGCGAAATTGTAATAATTGACCACAATGGCCTCCGGTCCATACAGGGGCTTCAGGCGCCCCACAGGGCCAACTGCATCTTTGAGTTCATCTACTTCGCACGGCCGGACAGCAATATCTTTGGCAAAAATGTTTACAAGTTCCGCAAGGCCCTTGGCGCAGCCCTGGTCAACGAGGTGACCATGGATGCTGACTTCGTAATGCCATTCCCGGATTCAGGGAACTACGCGGCGGTTGGCTACGCACAGGCGGCCAACCTCCCCCTTGAAATGGCGGTAATCCGTAATCACTATGTGGGACGCACCTTCATTCAGCCAAGCCAGTCCATGCGGGATTTTTCTGTCCGCATCAAGCTGAACCCGGTTCGTGAAGTGCTCAGGGGCAAGAAGGTTGTAATAATGGAAGATTCGGTTATCAGGGGCACCACCAGCAGGACCCGGGTGAAGGAGATAAGGGATGCCGGGGCCAGTGAAATCGTCATGGTTGTAAGCTGCCCACCTACGCGCTACCCCTGTTTTTACGGCATAGACTTCCCCACCAGGGACGAGCTTATAGCCGCCCGGAAGAGCGTGGAGGAGATCCGGGACTTCCTCGGACTCGACGGCCTGCACTATCTGAGCATTGACGCCATGGTTAAAGCGGCCGGAGGCAATGCGGATCGTTTCTGCATGGCCTGTTTTAACGGCAACTACCCCCTTCCCCCTGATTCCGAAACGGGCAAGTTCCTAATGGAGCAGGACTGACAAATCCCTGGTGCGCTGACAGCGTCAAACCATGCATCTGGACCACGACTCCATAATAGAAAATGCACGTCAGGCCATTGAGACAGAAATTGACGGCCTGAAGCGCGTGAAAGAGCGTCTGGGCGACCAGTTCGCCCAGGCCGCCGATCTTATCCTTAACACGCCGGGCCGGGTTGTGGTGACCGGCATAGGCAAATCAGGGCTTGTGGGCAGGAAGATCAGCGCCACCCTTGCCAGCACTGGCACACCTTCCGTTTTCCTGCACCCGGTGGAGGCCATGCACGGCGACCTCGGCATGGTCATGCCCGGTGACGTGGTCCTTGCCATCTCAAACAGCGGAGAGACTTCGGAGCTTAACGCCCTGCTTCCGGCC
>JALVQQ010000123.1:0-1141 GCA_027025395.1 Deltaproteobacteria bacterium
TTCCAGGTCCCTTCAGGGAAGCCCAGGCTCTTAATATCCTGGCCTTCGAATTGCCTCATTCGTCTTATTCCATCATGCCACGCAGACGGCATGGGATTGATGGAAAAAAAGCCGCGGGCCTCGGGACGAAAAAGAACTCCATTCGGCGTGGCGAGCCATGTCTTCATCTCCTTTAAAATCAGTGGAGAGGCGGACAGTATTGACTGAGGCTCCACCTTGAACACCATCACCATGGAATCATTCCCGCTGGATGATCCCCCCATATCGACCCTCTTGGATAGATAGAGCCCTATTTTTTTGGAGGTCACCCCTTTGGCTACATAAAAACCCCGGCCTGTTTTCAGGGCATCCTTGAAGTAGGGCCGGAAGCCGTAGTTCTTGCCGAGAAATTCAGGACTTGTAGAAAGTATGCAATTACCTCTGCTGTCCATGAGATAAATGGCAAGAATACCCGAAGCTTCTTTAAGTTTTTTGAGATAACTTACCAGGGAGGCATTAAACTGATCTCGTTTGGTGGCCTCTTTGATGGACGGGTTTAATGAGAGCAGCTCGAGGTTGAACCTCAGGCTCCTGACCCGTTCGGCTATCTCTGAAGACCTTGCCTTAACCAGGTTCTCAACAGAGTCCAGCCTTGTCTGATGCAGTTTTTCAATGGTCGTGAAAACCGCTCCAGCAGCACCTCCTATGAGTAGCAGTGAAAGCAGCACGGTCAGGAAATAAGAACGATTCATCATTGATCAGTCAGAAATATTTCTTTAGGACTTCTTGGGCGGGTGCAGGCTTGGCAAAATAATAACCCTGATAAAGCATATCTCCACGGCTGGCCAGAAATCTTACCTGTTCATCCGTTTCGACACCTTCTGCCACGAGTCTAAACCCCATATGCCTGGCAATAGCTATTATGCTCTCTACTATGGCCCTGTCGTTCTTTTCATGAGGCAGATCCTTGACAAAGGCCCTGTCTATCTTGAGTTCTTTAATGGGCAGTCTCTTGAGATATATCAGCGAAGAGTATCCGGTGCCGAAGTCATCCACAGAAAAATTTATTCCACATTCAGCCAGAAGTTTCATTTTTCCAATTATGGAATCGACATCCTGTATGAGGAGTCCTTCGGTTACTTCAAGAATGATCCTGGAAGCA
>JALVQQ010000123.1:1151-1787 GCA_027025395.1 Deltaproteobacteria bacterium
AAGATCCCTGGAGATATGAGTCCTTTTTCAGGGTGAATCCAGCGCGCCAATGCCTCAACTGCCACTGCCTTACCATCTTTTGTACACTGCGGCTGGAGAAACATCTTGATCTCTTCCTGTCCAATTGCTGCCTTAAGCTCTCGTTCCAGCTTGTATCGCTGTTGAAGTTCTTCCTCTGCCTTGAAGTCGTGTATCTCCGTCCTGTTCCCGCCTGCTGTTTTAGCACGCTTAAGGGCAAAGTCAGCCCTTCGTAAGAATTCGTCACTGTTGCCCTCTACGCCTTCTGTGATAATGGAGACTCCTATGCTCACTGTCATGGTGATAATATCACCTTCCACAGCAAAAGGACGGGAAAAGACTTCGTGAATTCTATCTGCACGTACGAGGATTTGTTTATTAAGTACATCAGCATCTTGTCCATCAAGGGGCAATATGGCAGCGTATTCATCTGCCGCAGCTCTTGAGACGAAGACATCATTGCCAAGTGCCTGTTTTATCAAGGCTCCAGCATAATTGAGGACCAAATCGCCATTTCCTATGCCATAGATCTGATTGATTATCTTGAAGTTGTCCAGATTTATCAAAAAAAGGGCATGGAAACCTGGACTGGCCTGAACACTTTCTATTCTCTCCAAG
>JALVQQ010000124.1:0-855 GCA_027025395.1 Deltaproteobacteria bacterium
GACGGAAGCACTGACGCAGGCGTGGATGCCCTGTCAGATACCGGCTGCGCCATGGTGCGCTTCAGGCAAAACCGGGGAAAGGGGGCAGCCATTCTGGCAGGGGCAAGGCAGGCGCGCAGCATGGGTTTTGATGCTGTAATCACGGTTGATGCGGACGGCCAGCATGATCCTGCTGACGCCCGCTTGCTCATAGAGGCCGCCAGGGACTCCATGCCATGTGTGGTCATTGGTGAGCGTGCCGGCATGGACCATCCCAATGTTCCTGCCTCAAGCCGGTTCGGAAAGAAATTTTCAAATTTCTGGGTACGGCTCGAGTGCGGCGTCGAGCTTCCCGATACCCAGAGCGGGTTCAGGCTGTATCCGGTTGAACTCCTGACCTCGATTCCCTTCAGGGCAAGAAGGTATGATTTTGAAATAGAGGTAATTGTCCGCGCGGCATGGGCCGGTCTTGAAATCAAGTCAGTACCCGTGACGGTTCATTATCCTGACAGGGCCAGCCGAATTTCGCATTTTCACAAGTTTGCAGATAACCTGCGTCTTGCGCTTTCCCATGCGCGGCTCGTTTCAAGGGCGCTTCTGCCATTTGGCCACAAAAGGCTGGTGGAAACAACGAAGGAAGAGCCGAAGCTGGAAGCCGTAAAGCATCCCGTGCGTTTTTTCTGGCAGCTATGCAAGGAACACTCCTCTCCGGCCATGCTTGCCGCCGCGGTCTGGACAGGGCTGTTTCTCGGGGCATTGCCCCTTATTGCCTGCCACACCGTAGTCATAATCTATGTGGCTCACAGGCTTAACATGAACAAGGTGGCTGCCGTGGGGGCCAGCCAGTTCTGCTGTCCGCCTGTTGTGCCAGTGCTC
>JALVQQ010000124.1:865-1785 GCA_027025395.1 Deltaproteobacteria bacterium
AGAGGCTCTGGGAATGGTTCCTGGGCTCCCTGGTTATAGGGCCGGTTCTCGGGGCTGTTGGGGCCACGGCTGTTTATCTGGTTGCGGTTTATCAGAGGAACAGGGGCTGTGAACCAGCGGAGTGACAAGAAAAGGCACGGCAGGGAGCCGTTTGGCCGGAGGATGCTTTACAGGGCCGAACTCCTGGGGCATGGAATTTTCTACATGGTCCTGCGCCATCTTGGTTATGAGCCGGCGCGCTGGCTGCTTTATTTCGTCGTTCTGGCGTTTTGCCTCCTGTCCGGGAATATCCATCGCCGTACCAGACCGTATCTCTCCCGGATTTTCCCCGGGGCCAATGCCCTGTCACGCTGGTGGCTCACCTACAGACTCTGTTGCAATTTCGGCCTGGTCCTGGTGGAAAGGGCCTGGATGGGGATCTGTCCAGGGGCTGAAATCAGGGCCGACTTTCCTGAGAGCGGCAGGATGTATGAAATCATGAAGGAGGGCCGGGGAGTAATTATTGTTAATGCCCATGTGGGCACATGGCAGATGGCCATGTCCCTGCTGTCTGAATCCCCGGTGGATATAAATATCCACATGCGTTATGACCAGGAGGCAGCCGCACGCCACTACTTTGACCTTCGGGGCGGAGGCTGTGCGTTCAATATCATCAGAAGCGATGACAACTTCGGCGGGATGCTGGAGGCCGCCGCCGCCCTTCTCAAGGGAGATGCACTGGTCATGATGGGTGACAGGTGGAGTCCGGGGACAAGGGGCGTGGATGTAAATTTTCTTGGGGGAAGTGCCAGGATCCCGGTGTCACCATATTATCTGGCAAGCGCCACCGGGGCTACTGTGATAGTGCTGTTTACAAGGGCCACCGGGCCCAAAAGCTACCGGGCGGATATTTATGACGTGTTTCAGGTCGCTCCCGACGC
>JALVQQ010000125.1 GCA_027025395.1 Deltaproteobacteria bacterium
TGAGAAGAGTTTTTCAAGAACCGGAAAGTTTTCCTTAAGTGTCCAGTAGATGTTACCGTCCTCGGCGCAAATATGCCTTCCGCGCCTAAGCGCCTCAAACACATCTGCAAGCCCGGGTATATCAAAGGGGTCCCTGCTGCCCATTCTGCTCCTCCCTGCCCACGGTCCTGGGACAGGCCTCCACTGTAAACGGTGTTAGCCGGTACTGTTTTGTCTCCCTGTCAAGCCCGAATTTCAGGCCTGGCATCTCCATGACCCTGCCGTAGGCACGTATTATTTCAACTGCCGGAAACCCCTGGTGATTATCAATAAGCCATGAGAGCAGGTCATTAATCGGCAGCTCTGACATCAACCTCTCTTTAAGCTCAGCAGGCTCAATAACGGGTTCGGGCTCCACCTGGGGAGCCTCGCCCAGGGCAGGCATTAAACGGGGCTCATATCCCCTTATGCCGTAAAGATAGGCGGTGAGGGCAGATGTTGACATAAGCCCGTCCGTGCGCCACACAGGAAGCGCAAGCCACTGGGCAATTTTAAGCCCCCTAAGCCCCTTGCGTCCCAAAATCTCAAGTGCCCGTCCTGCCCCCCTTGCAAGGGCGGTATCCCGTCTCAGGGATTCATAAAGAGGCCCAAGCTCTGCAAGGCTTTCGTGGTAATCTGCCTTTACGTCTCGCCTGAGCCTGAGCAGCCTGGCGGATGACACGGAGAATTCCCTCTGCATGGCGCCATCCATGCCGAAAACCCTTCTGCCCTCCTTGAAAAGCAGCTCCAGGCCATCCAGTGCATCATCCATCTCCTTCCTGACATCTATAAGGTCCCTGAGCGGTTCGATGTAGCGGGACCAGAGGCGGTTTATGGTTTCAAAACGCTCTATTGCCGATAGGCGTTCCGTGTTGGCCTTAATTCGAACTGCCTCTGCAACGATTCCATCCCTGTTGCTCCTGGAGTCCTGCCTGATGCGTTCCATTACCTCTCCAATCTCGTCAAGAATCCGTACTGCCGAATGTCCTGATGCATCTCTCAGCGCGGCAGAGAGTTCCCTGGACAGGTGTTCAATATCAGACAGATATGCCTGGATTACCCTGACACTGGTAAGCCTGTGCTGTCTGAGGAGGAAGGCCATCAGGGTGGTAACAGGGCGGGTCATCTCAAAGGAGGCTGTGGCGTCCGGGACTGTTTCAATGATTCCCAGCCTGGAGAGCTGTTCGATAATATGGTGGGGAGAGGGGTCTGTGGGTTTCCTGTGGCGGATTACCAGCCGTTTAAGGTCAAGTTCGGTTATTCCTGCGGAGTTTTAGAAAATGTCCGTGAGAAGGGCGCTGTGTTCTGCGGCAAAGCGGAAGAATGTAAGCGGGCTAATTTCGGCCATGTGAATTTTCGGTATTTATCTCGTTGATCCCTGACAACAACAAAGATTCATCTGCAGGCAGGATATTGTAAACAATTTACACGGTAACAGCCAGCCAAAAAGGCCCTGTTTGAGAACGGCAAGTAACGCCTTGACATCCGTAGCAATATTTTAAACACCCGGAATGTACAAACAAGATGGCAAGGGGCCTGTGCATAAAAAAAGGGAACGTCAATGACGTTCCCATGTGTATTGAACCAGTTCGTGCGGTAATGCACAGCCTTGCTGTTACATGTCAGTCAGCCGGATAGAAGGCGTCCTTTTCGGCGCCGCACTTGGGGCAAACCCAATCGTCCGGAAGTTCACTGAATGGTGTGCCAGGTTCAACGCCATTGTCAATATCACCCTCCGCCGGGTCATAGATGTAACCACATGGACATTCATAAGCCTGCATATCAGCCATAACAAAAACTCCTTTTTGGTTCTCAGACAGTTATCACGCCTGAATAGGGTTATAACCTGGGGAAAGACTATATCTTTCCTGTTTTGATTATCAAATGGTCAAATTGGCAAAAACGAATTGACAAAAGTTTTTGATTTCAAGTTGTTGATGTTATTTGTGGTGGCATGTGCCACAGCTTTTCCCCTTTGGAACCTTCCTTTCAACGTGACAGGGCCAGCAGAATTTTTTGTGAAAATCATTGCCGAAACCTGTTGTCTTACTGATATGAACCTTCAATGCGCCCCCCTTGTCGGTAGAGTGGCATTTGGTGCATTCCAGTTTTTCCTGGTGCCTGTGATGAGGGAAAATGACCGCTTGTTTGTTTCCTTTTACATCAAATTTTTCCTTTAGATTTATTGTTTCCGGTCCTGCCGAGGCAAGACAAACCGATGCTGCAAGCACGAAAAAACATGTGGCCAGCAGTGCAATAGCTTTATTTTTCATAATTAATCTCCTGTTAGTGATGCTTGTCTGAACTACGCCAGCAAGGTGGAGTAATTGCCGCCGTGCAAGCCTGGTGTGCCAGCACATTCCTGATTTGAATCGGTTCAATGCTTAAATCATGACCTGTAATTATTTTCTGCTAATAAGAATAAATCTATCCTATTTTTTTGTTTTGTGCAAGTCCAAATTTCTGTCAGGGCAAACGGCCTTGATTTTTTCCTGGTTGCCAAGTATGCAGGCGCGTCAACATTGCCCCGGGACAGATTGTAGCCGTGGAGCCTGCGGGGGATGCCTGTCAGTCTTGGGTTGTCCTTGCGGCCGAGGCCTTCATTTTTTTGTGGCGCAAGTTGTCCAGGTGGAGTAAAAAATGGCTGTTCACCATTTAAAACTTGACAACTGTTTATGTGGTAATGAAGGAGTTTCAATTATGAAAATTGTTTCGGTTATGGTCAATTTTGCGGTTATTTTTGTCTGGCTGGCATGTGCCTTTCCGTCACAGGCAAGCGAAGATCAGGGATATGTTGGGGCAAAACAGTGCAAGAAGTGCCACCAGGAACACTTTTTGGGCTGGAAGACAACCCTGCATCCCTACAAGTTTCAGGATGCTACTCCTTCTGCCGTGGTGGGCGATTTTTCAAAAAATAATCATCTGGTGGTGGATGGCAAGCCGGTCAGCATGCATGAGAAGGATGGAAAATATTTTATTACTGCTTACGGCCCTGATGGCAAGGAGCATACTTATCCGGTCAAATACCTTATAGGCGGCATCTGGAAACAGTTGTATGTTACAGAGTTTCCCAACGGTGAACTGCACATATTGCCTGCCATGTGGATTGTTGAGAAACAGAAATGGACAAAGTGCAAGTACTGGCACAAGACCGTTTATCAGGTTTCATGTACCGGATGCCACAATACTGGCTCCCGTTTGAATTACGATTCGGCAACCGGCACCTACAATACCACCTGGGCAGACAAGGGTGTGGCGTGCGAGGCATGTCACGGGCCGGGCAGGAAACATGTGAATGCCGCAATAAAAGGCGGGGACGTACATGAGACCATTGTAAATCCCGCCAGGATTCCGGACAGCAGGAGGGCCGCCATGGTATGCGGAGCGTGTCACAACAGGGGGACATCGGCAGACGGCAAGTTCGGTTATCCCGTCGGTTATCTGCCAGGAGGCCATCTTGATTTCAAGTTTACATCAAAACCCAAGCTGCATCCGGACGACACATCAAAGGCCAACAGGCAGCAGTATATTGACTGGAAAAAGAGTGGTCATGCAAGGGCCGGAGTATTGTGCTGGGACTGCCATTTTACGCACTCAAAGGGCAAGGCCAACAAGGCTCAGACCAAGCTTCCCGGAAACTCTCTTTGCGTGAGCTGTCATACAGTGGAAGATCATGGCGTTCACGGCATTCACAGTTATAATAATTGCATTGGATGCCATATGCCTGCACTGGGAAAGCGTGGCGTGAAAGGTGATGTCCACAGTCACCAGTTCAGGGTTATATCTCCGGCTGACACTGTCAGGGCAGGCGGCCTGGCAAAACAGCCAAACTCATGCAACCAGTGTCATTACCATTCCAAAGATGATCCCGGAACGCTGTTAAAGGTCCTGGAGCAGGTAAAAGCCCAGGGCAGGGAGAGGAAGCGTTTCTATTAGGGGGCGTGAGGCCCAGGATGATTCTCCTGTAAAAACAGTGCGAAGGAAGCGGAACGTGCGTATTTTTTTACTGCTTTTTCCAGGTTCGGGGGCCGGATCTTCCGTACGGCATCAGCGGAATATGTGCTTTTGGGCATTTTGCGGCAGGCATGCATGGGGATTCAGGGCAGTCATGGCCATCTTGTCCGTCCTGGCAGTGCCGCATGGCCTGCCGTCAATCGCAGCCGCCGCCGGAGGAGGCCCGCCCATGATAACCGATGAC
The DNA here is from genome assembly GCA_027025395.1 of Deltaproteobacteria bacterium. Taxonomy (GTDB): domain Bacteria; phylum Desulfobacterota; class Dissulfuribacteria; order Dissulfuribacterales; family QOAL01; genus S144-17. The sequence continues at coordinate 4,217 of JALVQQ010000125.1, forward strand.
CCGGGCACCCCGGATGCGGGCCGGTGGGAGATCAACATATCGTTCAATACCGAACTGCTTGACAGTCAAAAGGAACTGGAGGCCCCTCTGCTTGATATCAACTATGGCCTGGACTCCCATACCCAGCTCAAGGTAGAGGTACCTTATATTCTGGAGTGGTCGCGCGGTGAAGGGTGGGATGACAGGTTCGGGCATGTAACCCCCGGAATAAAATACAGGTTGTTCGATGAGGAGGAGACAGGCGTATCCGTGTCTTTTTATCCGCAGATAAGTATTGCCACTGAGGAAGGCGTCAGGAACGAGTACCATATTCCAGTGGAGATGGAGGTCAGTCTGGGTGCTTTCTGTTTTGGAACCGATATCCGTTACGTCTATATAAACGGCGAGGAAGACGTGGTGGAACACGGATTGCTCGCAGGCTATTCGTTGGGCAAAGGCCTGGATGTAATGATGGAGCTGGCATACGGAATAGGGGTTGAGAAGGTACACTCCGCAAGCGGTGTCCTTAATTTTGGGTTGAGATATGAGCTGTCGGAAATGGTTACCTTTATTTCGTCCATGGGTACTGGAATTTTCCAGGCCGGTGAGGAGCATGTTGATTTTATCTCGTTTACCGGCATACAGCTCAATCTGTAGGACTGAATAACCGGCGCCACTTCTCGATAATGCCTTGCAAATCTCTTTGCCGTGCCTGATTTGTCGTTCATATTGTGTGGCATAACAGGTTTTGCAAGGAAAGGATCAACCTGGTTTTTGCATGGCGGTTACGGCAAGCACCTTGCGGCAGTCCTGGCACATTTCGGGGTCAGCAGTGTCATGCATTCAGGGTAACTGAATTGGCGGTCCAGGACAGGGGTAATCGGGTTGTCGGGGCCTGCTTTGATTTCAGTTTCTTGGGTCATGGCAGGCGCCGGCAAGTCAGGGCGAATCAATCCCTGCCTACCATTTTTTTGTGACTCTACTTGTATTTGCCGTGACACGCCTTGGTAAGGACGTTTACCTGTTTGAGATAGGTTTCAGCGCTCCTGAAATCTCCCTGCCTTGCAGCATCCATGCATCTTTTTGCCGCATTGACGCACTCCAGCCAACTCTCACGCCATTTGTCCTCAACATATTCGTCATACTCCTTGAAGTTTGCCAGCATGTCAGCAATATCGGCATCTGACAGAGGCACCTGGTCGCCCACCGATTTTTTGACTACTTTCCAGAGCGCTCCGGTGGTCTTCTTGATTTTCTTGGCATGGTAGCGCTCCCTGGACGATCGTTTCCTGCCCCTGGATACCTGCCGCGGGGCAACAGTGCCGGGAGGATCCAGCGTGGTGCCGGCGGCAGGATCCGAAGCCCCTTCAATGGGAATGCGAAGTGCCAGTTCATAGTGAATAAAATCGTCCCGGACCTTGACACTCCATTCTGATTCAACCTTGTCGCCCAATGTAATTTCCCTGTCCAGTATGTTGGCGTGTCCGTCTGCTATTATACCGGCAAGCCGTGTCAGCCGCTGCGCGGTAGCCTGCCTTCCTTCGTTTGCGTATTCCTTTTTTTTCTGCTTGCCCATGAAAATTTCACCTTTTTAGGAGTTCTATTGATTATAGCTTTCCGCTTTTGAAACCCTTAGGGATTGCCGGCTTCACTGCGTCTCCTTTGTCATCGGCCTTCCCTCATAGCCTGCCATGATGAAAAGGCCCTGTTTTGCGGATATGCAGCAAATCCGGCAATGGTTCAACCCTGGTTCGCGATAAATTTTATCAATTCGGATGTAAATTGTCCAATAAATTTGATCCTGCCATTTCCCTGGCGGGAGACTGATGTTTTTTCCTGTTATTACGATATAATCCCGGCCAAAAGACTGACCAGGCAACTTTAATTGAATGTAATGGATGCCAAACTGAAATTATTTGTAATATTGGCGAAACATATTTAACAACAATGTTACCTGTTTTTGTTGTAATATTGAGCCAGGAAAAGAGATAATAAATATCTAATTTTATTTTACGGCTTTGGGGGGTGCGATTGCCGTTAAATCGGCATGTGTTGTTTTTTACACATACTTGCGGGGGAGGAAATTCAAAAATTACCGTTTTCCCGTGCCTCGGTGTCTGTGGGCGGACCGGGGATGAAACGCGGAAATTGAGGTGTCCCCTGTCCGTGTTTTCCATTGAGGTACGGCTCTTTTCGGAGAGCCGCGCATTCTTGAGGCTTGTATCATGCCACGCTGGCGGCAGAGGCCGGTGACGCATGAATTTGGTTCGGGGCAGGTCAACTGACCTGTTTCTGTTGCGGGGGGTACCGTTACAGGTATCTGGTTTACTACATTCAACATTTTTTAACCAGGAGGTAGGCTGTGAAAAAAAATATTTGCTGCTTTTTGCTTGCCTGTTTTGTAGCTGCTGTAGCTGCCGGATGTGCTGGCACAGCCGACAAAAAGGTTTCTGATTCCATGGCCGCGGCGCGGCATCCTGAACTTACAGATCAGGAAAAACTTACACCATGTGCCGCATGCCACCGGGATATAACCCCGGAGATTTATCAGCAGTGGTATGATTCACGTCATGGTCTCGGCAAGGTAAAGTGCTTTCAGTGTCATGGGACCTATGAGAATTTCAGGGTCTCTCCCGACGAGACCAGCTGTGCCGCATGTCACAACGCACAGTTTCAGCACGCCGCAAAGGGAAAGAGGTGCTGGGACTGCCATCCTGCTCACGGGTTTGTAGCCCACAGGTAAATCAAGGAGGATCAGTATGGGGCTTTCAAGAAGAGAGTTTATAAAGAGAACCGCCGCCCTTACTGCGGCGTCATATGTGGGCATGAATCTGCCTTTAAAGGAGGAAAACAGGGCGCAGGCATCCGATGTTGACGGATGGCACCGGGGGGTCTGCAGGCTGTGTGGCACTGGATGCCGTGTTGAGCTCGGAGTAAAGGGCGGCAAGGCTGTCGCCTTGAGAGGTGTTACCGGTTCCAGGACAAACATGGGCTACCTGTGCATGAAGGGAATGCTCTTCTACCGTCTGATGGGACACCCTGAACGCCTTACCAAACCACTGTACAGGGCCAGCAAAAAAGATAGTTTCAAGGAGATTTCATGGGATGAGGCCCTTGACATAGCAAGCAGGGAGTTTGCCAGGGCGGTCAGAAAATACGGTAACGACTCGGTTGCGTATTACGGTTCCGGCCAGGCGCTTACCGAGGAGACCTACCTGTTCCAGAAGGTGATGAGGGCCGGACTTCAGACCAACAATGTGGAGGGCAACCCTCGTCTCTGCATGGCCAGCGCGGTTGGAGGATATATCACCTCATTCGGCGCGGATGAGCCAATCGGCTCATATGCCAATATTGAAAAGGCAAAGTGCTTTTTCATTATAGGCAGCAACACCGCCGAGGCGCATCCCGTGCTTTTCAGAAGAATCATGAGAAGAAAGCTGGATCACAAAGATGAAGTAAAGGTAATAAATGCCGATCCCAGGGTTTCTCCAACTTCCCGTATCGCTGACATGCACCTGCAGTTCATGCCGGGAACCGATCTTGCCCTTCTCCACTCCATGGCATGGGTAATTATTGATGAAGGGCTTACAGACCGTGAATTCACGGAAAAATACGCGGTTTTCCGGGTTGGCAAGGATAAAAAACAGGTTGATTTTGATACCTATAAAAAATTTCTTGATGATTATACCCCTGAAAAGGCGTCCAGGATATGTGGCGGCAATATTACCCCGGACAAGATAAGAACTGTTGCGCGCTGGTTTGCAAAATCAGGCGGAACAGTCAGTCTCTGGACAATGGGAATCAATCAGCGCAAGCGCGGTGTATGGGCCAATAACCTGATCCACAATCTGCATATCATCACCGGGCAGCTCTGCAAACCGGGCGCAGACAGTCTCTCTCTTACAGGCCAGCCCAATGCATGCGGCGGAGTACGCGAAGGAGGCGGTCTATGTCACATACTTCCGGCGCACAGGCTGGTGAAGAAGGACAAGCTGCGTCACCAGGTTGAGGATCTCTGGGGCGTGCCCAGAGGACGGATTCCTCCCAAGCCCGGTTATCATACCATGGCGATGTTTACTGCCGTAAACCAGGGCAAGATCAAGGCGATGTGGGTAAACTGCACAAGTCCAGCCCAGAGCCTCCCCAACTGTGACCTGTACAACAAGGGGCTTGCGCGGGAAGACTTTTTCCTGGTGGTTACGGACATTTTCCCCACCCGCACAACCGAATACGCCAACCTGATACTGCCCACGGCCTTCCACTTTGAAAAGACAGGGGTTTACGGCTGCACCGAGCGGAGATCGCAGCTGACCAGAAAGGCGGTCAATGCCCCGGGTGATGCAAAACCCGAGGTTTGGATAGTAAGGGAGTGGGCCAAGAGGCTTTCCCGCGATCTGAATGATCCGGTTATTGCCACAACCGTGAAGCCATTCGATGGCCTTGAGGAAGATTACGAGCTTCCAGAGGCAATCTGGAACGAGTACACCCAGAAGCTTACCAGGGGCCGTGACAATGATCTCAGTGGGGCAACATACAGGGTGCTTTCCCGCATGGATGACGGTGTCCAGTGGCCAGCGCCTACCGAGGAGTTTGCCCTGCAGGGAGGAACAGTCATAAAGTTCGTCAAGGGATATGATCCGCTCGCAACCAAACATTCAAAGGACGAAAACCCCTATCAGTTCTACGGCCCCGCCCACCCTGACCGTAAACTCTGGGTATGGCTGCGTCCACACAAGGGGCCTGAAGAGATGCCTGACAGCGAATATCCCTTCTATCTTTCAACCGGAAGGGTCATTGATCATTGGCATACCAGCTCCATGACGGGCCGTATTATAGAGCTTATGCGCTCCAATCCCTATGCCTATGTTGAGATAAACCCTGCTGATGCCCAACGGCTCGGGATAAAGCCGGGGGACATGGTGGAGGTAGAATCGAGGCGCGGCAGCAATCTGCTTCCAGCCAAGGTTTATGAAGGCCCTGTCAAAGGCATGGTCTTTGTTTACTGGTATGATCAGGCCGAAAGCCGCATGATTAACAAGGTAACAAAGGATGCCTATGATCCGGGGTCCAAGGAGCCTGAATTCAAGATATGCGCCTGCCGCATAAGGCGTGTTTCAGGGCCCAGGCCACTAAAGCCTTTCCTGGTACAGATGAAGGGCTGAACCGGAATGGGATACCGGCCTGATTAACATTAACCAAAATCGTGCTGAATTGAGTCACGGTTCTCCAGGATTTATCCTCACCTGAAAGGCAGGGGCGCATTGCCGCCCCTGCATACTTGATATATTACTCCATGCGTCTGAAGTCCCTGTCTCCGTTTGTCTTTGTTCTGTTGTTTTTCGTATCTGGCTGCGCTGCCAACAAAACCCCTTACAGGCCTGATTTCAACTTCAAGCACACAAAGGCTGAAAGGTGTGATGAATTCTGGCTTTCAATAGAGAGACTTGTAAAAAACAGTGGCGCAAGATGCACTGAGTTGCTGCAGATAGACGGATTTCCATATCTAAGGGGCACGCCTGATCTGCTCAAGGCGGGCATGCAGTTCCACGAAAGAAAGGCCATTGCGCGGTGGCTCGAATTGATGAGAAGCGCTGACATGCAGGCGCGTTACCGCGAGCTTGCTGCCCTGGCGGACAGTGACTGGGCCATTTTGTGCAGCGAGGCGGGAATCGCAAACTGTGAGGAGGGAAGGCTCAAGGCCTACATGGCAAGATGCTCCGCGCTTCTGCTTGGTGATGAGAGACTGAATCAGGATTTTAACAGCAGGCTCGCCGAGGCGATCCCCGTTGCCATTGAGAGGGGATATCCTTCCGGAAAGGCCTGTTTTTCCGACAGACAGACCCTGGACGGAACCCTTCCTCCAGATCTGCTGAAGGCCATTTCAAGGCCCGCCTCCTCCTACAAGGGAGGAGCAGTCCTTGAACAGCGGGTAAACAGGATGAAGGCCATGTCAATACGGGGCGCAGGCCCAAAATAAATTTCGGGCATGGATTGCATTCGGGCATGGGGCCTCATGTGGAAGATATCCTGATGACCGGCTGCTGTCTTGCAGGTTTTCACTTACGCAATGTCCGCCCTGATGTCCGGGGCAGGAGGCGGTGTTGCGCATGACCGCCTGGCACTACCCAGGGTGTGCTTTCAATTGCCGGTTGTGTTATCCTTGGCATGGCTTGCAATAAAGACGATCGGCAAGTTTTGCAGCTTGCCGTTTTTACGGGGATGATTTATGCCAATAGGTGGTTTTGTGATAACAGCGGTGCCCGAGGATATGAATGCGGTGCTTGAGCAGCTTGCCTCTCTTGACCAGCTTGACATACACGGTCATGATGAAAAGGGTAACGTGGTGGCGGTGATTGAGTGCGACACCTCGGAGGAAATGGAGCGGCTTGTAAAACGTATTAACCGTTTTGACAGTGTGCTTTCCGTGGGCCTTACATATTTCAATGCCGAGGACGAGGTGGAAAGAATGGCTGCGGGAAATTATGTGCCTCCGCGTTCTTTTGGAAACAAACCGCCGGATATTGATCAGAAATGAAAAGGCGTGAATTTTTAAAATCGCTCCCGTTCGCCGCCGCGGCCCTTGCCGCCCTGGAAACAGGCTCCCTTGCAGGGCTTGTTTCATCCCCTGTTCATACCAATCTTCTAAGGCCTCCAGGTGCAGTCCCCGAAGGCATGTTTGCCTCCAGGTGTATCCGTTGCGGCAGGTGTGTGGAGGTTTGCCCTTACCGGTCAATTGTGCCGGGGGATGTTCTTTCCGCTGGATTCAATGCCGGTACTCCCCTGATAAAAGTAACAGATGTGCCATGCTATCTCTGCATGAAGTGTGTTGAGGTATGCCCTACGGGCACGCTTCGCCATATAGCACAGGCAGATACCCGCATGGGCCTTGCGGTAATAGACAGGTATGCATGCATGACATGGAAGGAAAACAGCATGATGCTGTGCCGAACCTGTTACAATGTCTGTCCGTTCAAGGAGAAGGCCATAAAACTGGATCAGCTCCGCCCTGTGATAGTCAATGAATACTGCACAGGTTGCGGAATTTGTGTTCATGGCTGTCCCGTGACCCTCGCCAACGGGAAAAAGGCCGTCAATGTGGAACCTGTTTACGCCTTCAGGGTCAAACCAGTTGAAAGTGAGCGTTGACCATGAAAAAATCCGGGTTGAAATGGCGTTCACTCAGGCTCCTGTCCCTTTTTTTAGCCTTTTTGCTGATAGCGGCTGCCCCTGTTCTCAACAGCCGCTTTCATTTCAGTTTCGTGCAGGGATGGTATCAGTCAATAAGTGTGGGAGCGTTGTGGTTCGTATCTCCGCTTGAAGGGCTTGAAAGTATCCTTACCTCCCGAATGCTTTATGCTCCCCTGATTGTTGGCATGACAATTCCGCTGGTTATCGCCTTTTTGCTGGGGCGGGTCTTCTGTGCATGGGTGTGCCCCGTAAGTTTTCTGTCCGAGATTACAGACTGGTGCGTGCGCCTCCTGACCCGAAGGAAATACCGCACCTCGCGAATTTCGCTTCCAAGGCGCATCTTCTGGGCCGTGCTTCCACTTGAGCTTTGCCTGGCCATGACAGTTGGGGTGCCAATATTTGTATTTCTCTCTCCGCCAGGGTTGATAGGCCGTGAGATAATGATGGCCGTGATGTTTAAAACCCTTGCGGTGGAGGGTGTCGTAGTCCTTGCGGTTATTGTGATGCACCTGTTTACCCCTCGTTTTTTCTGCCGTTATCTCTGCCCCTTGGGATCCCTTCTTGGCGTGGCGGGATCAAGGCGCAGACTTTATGTGCAGCTTGAAACAGAATGCTGTATGGAGTGCGGCCTGTGCGCCAGGGCATGCCCCCTTGGACTTGAGCCTGAACAGGGTGATACCCTCTCCGCATACTGCTGGAATTGCGGCGAGTGCGTTGATGCGTGCGGGGCAGGGGCGCTCGGGTTCAGATGGAGAGCGGTCGGGCTTGACGCAGGCTCTCTGAAGCATGGGCCCAAAAAGATGGATGAAGGGACCTTGAGTCCAGGGCCGGGAGGAAGCAAAGACGAAACCATCAACTGAACTGGGGCTGGCAGCCACGCCTTGCAGGCTGCTTGCATTTTCCCGGCCTTCGGACCATGAGGCCGGAAAACAGCTGCCTTGATTCTCCATTGCGGCCTTTCAGATTACGCAGCGCATCTTTTGCGCCCCCCATTGCGGTTCATACGAAATTCCTTGGTGATTTTACCTTACATAAAAAGCAGACGCCCTTAATATGCGCATGAATGTCAAGACAGACAAGAAAGACGGTTACAAAAGGCCTTCGCTTGCCGCTGGTATGGCCGTTTTTGCAGCGGCTTTTTTTATTGTCCTGGCAGGACTCAAATTCTACCAATATGTCAAGGTCAAGAACCTTTTTATCTCAAACGAGCTGAACAGGATCAGCAGTTCGGAAGTTGAAAAGCTTCGTGCGCTTGTGGGCAACATCTCCACCAAGCTCTACATGCTGCATGATCTCGCCGCCAGCGGCGTTTTCAATTTTTCGGATATTGTCTCCCTTAACAGACAGTTGATGCCGCTTCTGAAAAACCAGGAGATATTGACCGGCATAATTGTAGCTGATAACACCGGCAGGGAATATTTTATCCATATTGAAAACGGAAAGTGGATTACCAGGCTCTCCTCCCCCCGGGAAGGCGGAAGTAAAATGGTGTTCCAGGAATGGGTTTCCCCTGAAAGGTCTGTCAAAAAATGGGAAAGGGCCTCGGATTATGATCCGCGCTCAAGACCCTGGTTTAAAAGGATGAAGCCGGAACGGAGAATTTCATGGACGCCGGTTTACAATTTTTTCAGTTCCGGCAAGCCTGGAGTTACAGCATCCATATCCTGCAAAAAGCCGGGTTCCGGCACTGATTATTTCGTTATTGCAATGGATTTGCCGGTTGAAAGGCTGCAGCATATTCTGGCCGGCCTGAACAGGGAGAATAATATCGGTGAGTTCTTCATGGTCAATCCGGAAAGCAGATTCTTTGTTACAGCCTCGGAGATGGGCATCATGGAAGGCAAGTCTGCGCATACAGCCGGTGAAGGCCGGGGAGTCCAGGAGCATGAGTTGATGTCCGGTGTCATTTTGGCATGGACAAGAAGCGGCATGCCCACGGGCCGGCTTGTGAAGGCGGTTTTCAACAACCGGAAATGGATGGCCTCCTACATGCCGCTTGCGGGACAGGCAGGAGATTACTGGCTTGGGATCACGGCGCCGGAAGAAGCTGTAATGGCGGATATACGTTCATCCTTCTACAAGATTGATGTTTTTGACCTTGTCATATCTCTGGGCGGTGGAACATTACTTTTCCTGGTATTCTGGTGGGGCAGACCCCGGTTGGCTGCCGGTGCCCCGGAAACGAGAGGCGCACCTGAAAGGCTGCGTGATTATATTTCCCGTGGTGAGGATGCCTCCGTTGAGTTCAAGTCAACCGTGAGAACCAATCTCAAAACCGGCAAACAGGGCAAGGAGATCGAGTTTGCCTGGCTCAAGGCAGTGGTGGCATTCTTGAACTCCAGGGGTGGGGCACTGATAATAGGAGTAGATGATTCTGGCGAGATTGTGGGGATAGGGCCTGACAACTTTGAAAATGACGACAGGTGCCAGCTGCACCTGAAGAACCTTATAAATCATCACATCGGTGCCGAGTTCTCGGGTTTTATTAACATAGAGCTGGTGAAGGTGGACGGGAAAACCGTGGTGCTGCTTGAGTGTTCTCCATCCAAGGAGCCGGTTTTCATGAGAATCGGCAAAAATGAAGAATTTTATATCCGTTCCGGGCCATCTTCCATGAAACTTTCCCCGAGCCAGATGATAAGTTATGTGCTTCAGAAGATGAGAAAAAAATAAGATCCCCGGATCAGTTCCCACCGCCACTGTTTTCGTTATTGTTCTCGCCAAATTGCTGGGCGACCTGTATTCCAACCAGCCGTGCCACAAGCACAGCCATAAAAAACTGCCCGATTATTGCCTCGGCCTTGCAGAGAGCCGTTGCGCCTTCGGTCATGGGCAGTATGTCCCCGTACCCAAGCGTTGTAAGTGTTACAAAGCTGAAGTACTGGAAGTGTTGTTGCCGTACCGCCATGTCCGTGGTCTGGGCAAGCAGGGTCCCCTTGTATGAACCGGGAGAGATTGTCTCCAGCATGTCGTACAACATTCCCCACAGCGTCCCTATGAAAAGATAGAGGCACAGGGTTGCGCTGATCAGGCGGGACGTGATCTTTTTTTCAGTCAGTACATACTTTGAAAAGGCATAGATGAGGAGACAAATATAGAATGTTGTCATAACCTTGCTGGCTATGTTGGAATAGGAAAGCATGTTGAACAGGGCAAGCCAGTATAGTATCAGGGTGATTCCCATTAGCAGGAGAACGTACCTGAAGATGCCGCTCTTGTAGTTTATGGCACAGACGGCAAAGAAAAATATCATTGACATAAAGATGGACAGGATGAGCTTTGTGTGGTCCCCTGTAATGAATGGCCCAACTACCAGGTACACCAGCAGCCACACCAGCAGGTTATGAAAGCTGTAGCGTGACAGCAGCTTCTCCATGGTTTTACTGATGACCTTTATCGTTTTCATTTAATGTCATTTTAAGGGTCATGAATCCGCAGACTCCGGCTATGAATGAGGCAATGAAGATGCCTATTTTGGCTTCATCTATCATCGAGGCCTCCGAAAAGGCAAGTTCGCTTATAAAGATTGACATGGTAAACCCGATTCCACCCAACAGTGATGCCCCGAAAAGGTGCGGCCACCTGACGCCTGCCGGGAGTTCAGCCATGCCTGCAACCAGGGTCAGCCAGGAGAAAAACATGATGCCAAGCGGTTTCCCCAACACGAGACCGCATATAATGCCTGTGCTGACAGGTCCGGGGAAGGCATTCATAACCGAGGCATTGAAGGTGACGCCTGCCGCAAACAGGGCAAAAAGCGGCAGTATTATAAATGCCTGTACGGCGTGAAAGTGTTTTTCCAGGTAGATGCCCGGTGGAATCATGTCCTCGGCGGTCAGGTAAATCTGTTCCATTGCATTCCACTGTTCGGGGTTTGATGCCAGGCTTTCACGGGTCAGGGGGCCTGTTTCGTGCAGGTATTTTATCTGTCCCCAGATATTGTTAAAGAATACTTCAGGCTCAATAGTGGATTTTACAGGCACCAGGAGGGCTATCAAAATTCCGGCTACAGTTGCGTGTATCCCCGAAAACATGAGACTTGCCCAAACACCCACGGCGGGAAAGAGATAGAGAAGCGGCCTTCTTGCATTTAGCCTTACTGAAATAAAGAACAGGCCCAGGAAGAGCGCTGCGGCCATAAGGGCACTTATATTTATCTGTGCAGTATAGAACATTGCTATTACAAGAACAGCGATAAGGTCATCTACTATGGCAAGGGCGGTAAGGAAGACCTTGAGCCCTGCAGGAACCCGGTCTCCAAGGATAGCCAGTATGCCCAGGGCAAAGGCAATATCGGTGGCCATGGGAATTCCCCATCCGCTGGCTGCCTGGCCGGTACGGTTCAACAGAAAATATATTATTGCTGGAAGGACACAGCCTCCCACAGCCGCCATTACGGGCAGGGTGGCCTTGCGCAAGGATGATAGTTCGCCCAGCAGGACTTCACGTTTTATCTCAAGTCCAACCACAAAAAAGAACAGTGTCATCAGGCCATCCTTCACCCAGTGAGCAAGCCCCATGCGGTAGGTTTTGCCGGCAAAAATTACGCCTATATCAAGATGACTCAGGTCATGATAGAGTTTGGCCCACGGGGTGTTGGCCCAGACCATTGCAGTGACCGCTGCAATTATCAGCACGATACTGCCTGATGCCTGTGAGTGGAGAAATCGTTCAAAGAGTGAAGTGCCGGATTCTGATTTCATGTTGCCCCTCTTGATTATGTTTGCCATAATAGCT